>NZ_JBLVOL010000033.1:96338-96927 GCF_053543755.1 Achromobacter semiaridum
CCGCCCGCTCGAGGGGACATCATGAAGAAAATCGTGTTTGCCATCACGCTGTCGCTTGCAGCCGGCTCGGCCGTTGCACAGACCAGCAATTCAAGTTCCACGACGTCCGCTTCGTCGGGGGCAACCAACGCCGGCAACAACCAGGGCATTACGCTGAATTCGAACAACAGCGGATCCAGCACCGTGAAGACGGTGCCCCCGGTTGGTGGCCAGAGTTTTTATGGTTCGTTTTCGTCCGATAGCTGCATGGTGTCCGCCGGTGGCGGCGGGTCCGTGGTGGGCTTCGGCATGAACGTGGCCATTCCGATCGAAGACCAGAAGTGCAGCCTGCGGCGCAATTTTGAACGCACGATGCAGGCTGCCGCGTCGACCAAGGACGCTGATCGTTCGCGCCGGCTGGAAACGGCGGCTATCGACATCCTGTGCCAGACCGACGACCGCACGAAGGCGGCATTGGTGGCGCAAGGCTTGTGCACCAATCCTGCCCTGACGACGGCCGATCACCGGTTTGATACGACGGCGGTCGCACAGGCGGCGCCGACCACGGCCACGGCCGGAGCGCCGGCTGCGGGTTACCCGGCCGCGGGTG
>NZ_JBLVOL010000034.1:0-16283 GCF_053543755.1 Achromobacter semiaridum
CCGCGCGCCCGGCGCGTCTGCGCAGCGACGCGGACGATCTGGCCGCCCCGCTGCGCCAAAACACGGCAGGCGTCTCGCACGGATCGGCCGCGTACTTCGCGTAACGCCGGTCGTTCTTTAAAACCGGTAGCGCACATCCAGCGTGCCGGTGTTCTGCCGGTTGCCGTCCCCGAATTGACCGCCGTAGCTGACGCCCACCGTGGTGCGCTTGCTGACGTCAATTCCCACGCCCACTTCCACCACCGCCGCGTCGCGCGCCACGGGCGCGCCGGTTGCCGTGAACGTGTCGCCGCCTTGGGCAAACGCCAGCACGCTGGCCGGGTTCAAGTCGCCGAACGCATGGCGCCAGCCGAGCGTGCCGCGCGCATAGCCGCGTGCGCCCGCGCTATCGAACGTAGTCAGCGCGTGCAGCCCGACGGTGGTCGTGGTGACGTCGTTGCGGCTGCTCTGGCCGCGCAGCGCCGCGTCCCCGCCCGATTCCGAAAAGCCGCGCGTGTGCAGGTCGCTGTAGTTGGCGGCCACGAAAGGCTCCAGCGTCAGACGGTCGTGCACAGGCACGGCGTAGCCCAGTTCCGTGAAGACCTGGCCGGTGCTGGCGCCGTAGTCGGCCTTTAGCGTCTGGTTCAGTCCGGCGGCGGCGGTGCCGCGGCGCGTGTCCACCTCGTGCCAGGTATAGGCGGCGCCCAGACTCAGATTGATCTTGCCGGCCCCGGCCTCGAACGCCTTGCCGCCATAGACCGCGATGCTGTAGCTGTCGGTGTCCGCGCTGGACGCACGGTCGCGGGTGCGGCTGTTGCTGTTCGCGTAGCCGACCGCGCCGCCCAGGCGCCAGCCGCCGCCTACCGCCGCGTCCCCGCCGATGGTTACCCCGGCATCGGATTGCGTGGTCTTGGCCGCATTGCCGTCACCGTCCAGCGTGGTCCATTTGCCGAACACCTGCGCCCACAGCGGTTGCGCGGCCGACTGCGGCAGCGAGGCGGCGTCGCCCAGGCCCAACTGGGCAGTGGGCGCGCCGGGAATCTGCCCGGCATTGAGGTTGGCGTGCAGCCGCGCCATCGGCATCTGCGTGAACGCGCCCGTCACGTTTTGCAGCACCGACACCGTGCTGGCATGTGCTTCGCCGGACAGCGCGTTGAACGCCGCGGGCGGCGCGCCGTTGGGCAGGTTGAGAATGTGCTGATACAGCGCGCTGTTGGCCGGCAGGCTTTGCAACGCACGCGCCACGCCACGCTGATTGCCGGTGACGGCGGCATCGGCGAATTCGATGGGGCGCGTGCCGCCGCCATTGCCGTTGTCGCCACCACCGCCGCCGCCGTTGCCATTGCCGTTGTCGCCACCCCCGCCTTCGGACGGCACTTCTTTCAGCTTCACCACCAGGTCCACGCGGTTCGCGTCGTAGGACAAGGACGGCGTCAGAAAGGCCAGGTTGCTGGAGAGGGTGTCAAAGCGCCCCTGCACGCCATTGTTGGCGGCAAGAATGGTGTAGGTGGTGGAGGGCGCGTAGTTGCCGTTTTCACCCACTTGCACGACTGAGCCGTTCAACGTGGCCGTGCCGGCGACACGCACGCTGCTGCGCTGGCCGTTGGCGGCGGTCGCCACGCGGTAGGTCGCGCCCGGCTGGAAGATAAGGTCGCCCGCGACGTTCATGCTGCCCAGCGGGGTGGCCGCGTTGCCGGGCGACAGCGTGGCGCCCGATCCGATCGTGACGTTGTTCAAGGTGCCGGTGCCCGACAGCGTGGTGCCTGCCAAGGCCTGCACGCGGCCGCCCAGCTTGCCGTCCACCTGCAAGGCGCCGCCCGACAGTTGCAGGGCGCCGGTGTAGGCGCTGCTGTCGCCCGCCATGGCCAGCGTGCCCGCGCCCAGTTTGCTGGTGGCGCCCGCACCGGACAGCGTGCCGCTGTAGACCGTGTCGTCCGACCGGTTGAACACCACGCTGCCCTGGTTGGCGATGTTGCCGGTGGCCCAGCCGGTCGTGCCGCCGTCGCCCACTTGCAGCGTGCCGGCATCAACGTAGGCGCCGCCTGCCAGCGAGGTCTGTCCGGTCAGCACCAGCGTGCCCGTGCCGCTTTGGCGTAACTGGCCCGCGCCGGTGATGTCGCCATTGAAGGCCAGGCGGTCGCTGCGCTTGAACACAAGCGTTGCGCTGCTAGCCACCGCGACGTTGCCGGTGAGGCTGCCCGCTACCGCGCCGTCGCCCACCTGCAAGGTGCCCGCTTGCACGGAGGTGCCGCCGACATAGGTGTTGCTGCCGCCCAGCACCAGCGTGCCCGCGCCGAGCTTGGCCAGGCTGCCGTTGCCGGTCAATGCCTGGCTCAGGGTGTACGTGTTGCCCGCGTCGGCGATATCGAATCCGCCGCCCGCCGTGCCCAGTGTGATGTGGCGCGCGGTGTTCTGAAAAGCGGTGCCGGTCACGCGCAGCGTGCCGCCCTGGAAGTCCAGGCCGGCCCCGGGCGCGCCCAGGTTGGCATCGGTGGAAACCTCCAGCGTGCCGGCCGTCAATTGCGTACGTTGCGTGTAGGTGTTGGCGCCGTTCAGCACCAGGGTGCCCAAGCCCGTCTTGTTGATGCCCACGCCGGTCAAGGTGTTGTCGATGGTGGCCGTCCACGCCGCCGACGCCGCGCTGCCATTACCCACGCGTATCTCGCCCGGCGCGCTGGGCGTGGAGCCGGTCACCGCCAACGACGAACCGGTCAGCCGATAACCGTCGCTGGCGAACTGAATGCCTTGGGCGGTGATGGCGCCGCCGGTGTCATCGACCGTCACCGTGCCGGCAGCCCCGCCAAAGATGGCGAAGGCGTCGGCCGGATAGCGCGCGGCGGTCAGGCTGCCCGTGGCGTCCGTCCAGACGGCGCTGGTGGTCGACCAGACGCCCGACCCGCCGCCCATCTGGGTGGGGCTGGCCAAGCCGTTGGCGTTCCAGAGGTTCAGCGACAAGCCGGTGGCGTTGATCAGGTTGATCTGCTTGGCACCGGCAAGGGCTTGCAGCGTCATGCCTGTGGAAGTGACCAGGCCGCCATGACTCAAGGTCAATGTGCCGGTGTAGTCGAACAAGCGGTACAAGCCCAGGCCTAATCCGCCGGCATCCAGCACGGTCAACTGCGCGCCGTTCAATTGCAGGTCGCCGTTGACGCTGACGCTATGGCTGACGCCCGGCGCACCCAGGCTGAATTGCGCCTGAGACCCCTGCGCCATCGACAGGTTGCCGTTGACAGTAAACACGCCGGCAAGCGCGCCGGGGGCCAGGCGGCCTCCGGATTCCACCGTTACGTTGCCGGTGACCTGCCCGAATCCGCCTAACGTGGCGGCGTTGCGCACGGTGATGTTGCTGTTGACGCTGGCGCTGCTGTTGGCCGCGCTGGAGCCGACCATCAGCGTGCCACCGTTGACCAGCGTGTCGCCGGTGTAGGTGTTGACGCCATTCAGGTCGAGACTTGCTGGCCCGGCCTTGACCAGTCCGCCGGCGCCCTGGATCGAGCCCGCGTAGGAACCCGAATTCACCATCGCGCTCAGACCCAGCAGCACGTTGCCGCCGTTGCCGTTCAGCGAGGCCAGTTGCTGGCTTGCCGCCGATGCCAGATCCAGCGTTGCGCCGGTGTTGACCGTGACGGCGGAGTCCGGAAGCAGGCTGCCCCCGGGTCCCAAGGCCAGCGTTCCGCCGTTGACGGTCAGGCCGCCGGTAAAGGTGCCGGCGCCGCTAAGGGTCTGCCTGCCCGAACCCGCTTTGACCAGCGCGCCCGCGCCGGCGATCACGCCGCCAAAGTCGGCGTCGTTGGGACTGTCCAGCGTCAGCGTTGCCGATCCCAACTGCACGAAGGCGCCGGAGCCCGCAAGCGTGGTCAACGTCTGATTGCCGCCGTTGCTCAGGTCCAGCGTGGTTCCGGAGGCCAGGTTGATGGCGCTGCTGCCCAGGCCGCCGCCCGCGCCTATGGCCAAGGTGCCGGCGGCCACGGTGGTGGGGCCGGTATAGGTGTTTGCGCCGGTCAGCGTCAGCTTGCCCGCGCCTGCCTTGGTCAATGTGCCCGCGCCGGACAGCACACCGGAATAGGTGCCGGCGGTGGCTTGCTGGAACGTCAGCGCGCCATCGTTGGCGATATTGCCTTGCAGGTTGCGCGTGTCGCCTTGCAGGCTGGCGGCTGCGCCGATGGCGGTGCCACCGGTGTAGCTGCTGGTGCCGCCAAGCGTGATGGAGCTGGTGCCCTGGATGTTCAGCGCGCCCGCGCCCGAGACGTCGCCCGCCAGCGTCAGGGCTTGGCCCGCCGTGATGCGCAACCCGGCATTGCCAAGCTGGACGTTGTTGCTCATTGTCTGGTTGGCGGTGCCCACGGCCAGTGCGCCGCCGTTTGCCACGATCGAGGCCGAGCCGAACACGCCGCCGTCTTGAAGGGTGGCCAGCCCCCCATTCAGTTCTACGTTGCCGCCATTGGGCAGAAACGCGCCGCTTAACGTCCAGCTGCCGCTATTGATGCGCAGCTTGTCGAAGTTGATGTAGGTGTCGCCGGATGCGGTGCCCACGCCGCCATTGCCGCTGTCGGTGCCGGCCGATGGCAAGACGTTTTGCAGCACCAGCGTGTCGCCCGCGCCCGTGCCGCCGTCGATCTTGCCGGGGGGCGCAAAGCTCAGGCCCGGCATGTCGTCGACGGCCAAATCGGCGGTCGCGGCGTTCGGGCCACGCAGCACCAGCGATCCCGTTACCGCGGTGTAGGTGTTGTTGCCGCCCTGACCCAGCGATACGCCGCCCACGATCGTTCCCGCGTTGTCGAACAGGTGACCTTGGCCCGGCGTGCCGGAGGCCTGGAACCCGACGCGCCCGATGATGACGCCCGTGCTTTCGTTGACGAAGCGCACTTGACCACCCCCATACGCCGCGATTACCGGCAAGTTGGAGGTTTCCGTGATCTGGCCGCTTCTCGGAACGCTACGGATCATGCCGGCGTTGCTCAGTTGGCTTACCCCACCGGTTCCGTTTTGCACGGCCAGCGCCATGCCTTGCACGGTGGGAAACGGAACAGACGCGCTGACCACGCCGCCCAGTATCCCGGTCGCCAGGTTACTGACGCTGATCGCGTTGCCCCTGCCGCTGCTGTTGCCGATCACCAGGCCCGACGATGCTGTCGCGACGGGGCCGAACAGATTGGCGTCGATCCGGCCTTTATTGCTGACCGTGATTTTGTCGCCGCTCAGCCGCATGGCCGTGCCGCCCAGGGCCGGGTCGACGCCCACGGTGGCGTTCTCCTCCACCCGCACATTCAGCACGTTCGAGGCGCTTGCATAACCCGGGTCGCTGGGCAGATCCAAGCCTTCGCAAGTCACGATGATGAGGTCTTCAATGCACTCGGCCTGAACCGCCGTGCTGACGCTGGACAATCCAAGCGCCAGCGCAACGGCGGCGGCCGCCGCATAAGGCGGCGCGCTGGTCGCGATGCTGCTGGTCGCGGACGAGCTGACACCGCGCGATTGCGACGCCAGTTCCGATGCGGCCTGCCAGACGCGCAATTTTCGGTTCCATACCAATCGGTAGATGTGATTCAAAATGCGGTCCTCCGGGGCTCTTGGGGCGTGCATTCCGTCAAGCGCGACCGCCGCGTTCACGCGCGCAATTCCGTCGCACGGCGCCGGGCCATGCGTGCGATTTTTGGAATGATCAGGGATGGGTAGGGGAATTTCGGGTCAATAAATACTCGATGTTCCAGCCCGCCAATCGGGGGAAAACAAAGGAATTTTCGGCGCTTTTCCGCAGCGTGACGTGTACACCCAAGGCGGGCGCGGCGCAGCGGCGCGCTTGGCGACATTCATGCTTAACGTTTGGCCGTCGGCGTAGATAATGTTGCTTTCCCAACCTTGTCCCTGTGGGCCTGAACGCGTGGACCAGACCACCCCTGCCGCCGTCCCCGTCCTGACCGTCTCCGCCGCGCTGAGCCAGGCCTATGCGCATTGGCAGGCGGGCCAGGCGATGCAAGCCGAACAGCTTTGCCTACGGGTGCTGGGCACGGTGCCGGACCAGCCTGACGCGCGCCATCTGTTGGGGCTGATCGCCCATGCCTATGGGCACGCGGACGTGGCGGTTGATCACCTGCGCGCCGCATGCCGGTCCCCGCTGGCGCCGGCCGCCTACCACAGCAACCTGGCTGAAATATGCCGCCAGCTAGGCTTGCTGGACGAAGCCGAACACGCGGCGCGGCGCGCGGTGGCGCTGGAGCCGCAGGGCGCCGAAGGGTGGAACAACCTGGGCATAGTCTTGCAAGAGCAGGGGCAGCTTGCCGCCAGCCTGGAATGCCTGCAACGGGTAGCCGCGTTGATGCCCGACAGCCCGCAGGCGCACAACAATCTGGGCAACACGTGCAAGCGCCTGGGCGATAACGCGCAGGCGCTGAAGCACTACGCGCGCGCGCTGGAACTGGACCCCGATTACGCACAGGCGCTGGGGAACCTGGCGTTGGCCTTGCATGACCAGGCCCGCCACGACGAAGCGCTGGCCGCCATTCTGCGCGCCATCGAGATCGACCCGTTGACGCCCGAATGGCATCGGCATCTGGCGCGCATTGAAGCGGCGCGAGCCGAGCTTGCCGGCCGCTACACCGAGGCCGAATCGTTGCTGCGACACGCGCTGGCGAACGATGCGGACAACATCATGCTGCTGCGCCAGCTGGCGCAGGCCATTCGGCCGTTGGGCCACACCGACGAAGCCCGCGCGATACTTGAAAGCATCGTGCGCGCCACGCCCACGGATGCGGGCGCGCGCTTTGATCTGGCCGAGCTGCTGCTGTTGCAAGGCGACTACGACGCGGGCTGGCGCGAATACCGCTTCCGCTATCGCATGCCGCACACCGCGATGCGCAGCCGCCCTGTGCAAAAGCCGCGCTGGGATGGGCAACCCATTGCGGGCAAGACCTTGCTGATTCATGACGAGCAAGGCTATGGCGACACCTTCCAGTTCTTGCAACTGGTGGCGTGGGCGCGTCAGCGTAGCGGCGCGCGCATCATTCTGGAAATCAACGATGCCTGCCACGACCTGGCCGAACGCAGTGGCGGCTTCGACCAGATCATCCGCGCCGGCACGATACCGCCCGCGTTCGACCTGCATTGCGAATTGATGAGCCTGCCGCTGGCGTTGGGTCTGCGTCTGGCGGACTTGCCGGCCAGCACGGCGTACCTGCGCGCCGACCCGTTGCGTGTGGAGAGATGGCGTGCACGGTTGGCGGGCTTGCCACGGCCCTGGGTCGGGCTGGTGTGGGCGGGGCGGCCCAGCCATCCGAACGATGCGCAGCGCTCGTTGACACTGGCCGATCTGGCGCCGCTGGCGCAACCGGGAATTAGCTTCATCAGCCTGCAAAAAGGCGCGGCGGCAGCGCAGGCGGACACGCCGCCCATCGGCATGGCGATGGTGTCGCCAAGCCAGGACATCAATGACTTCGACGACACCGCCGCCCTGATGACGCTGCTTGATGTGCTGGTCTCGGTGGACTCGTCGCCCGCGCACCTGGCCGGCGCATTGGGCTGCCCGGTGTGGACCATGCTGCCGTACGTGCCGGACTGGCGCTGGTTGCAGGAACGCGCCGATACGCCGTGGTATCCGTCGATGCGGCTGTTTCGTCAGCCCGGCCCGGGCGCGTGGGGGCCGGTGCTGGACGAGGTGGCGACGGCGTTGCGCGCGCTGCGGTCTTAGGCGGGCTCGGGCGGGGCTAAGACAGGCTTAGGCGGGCTGCCTACTTCAACGCCACGCTCATGCCGCCATCGGCCATGACCACGGCCCCCACGATGTAGCTGGCCTTGTCCGACGCCAGGAACGCGATGACCTCGGCGATTTCGCTGGGATGCGCGGCGCGCTTGATCGGTGCGCTTTTGCCGTGCTCCGCCAGAAACGCCTGCCCATCCTCGTGGATGTGGTTGGTGATGTTGGTGACCGCATCACCGGACCCGACCGCGTTGACGCGGATGCCGTGGTCGATGGCTTCCAGCGACATCGCGCGGGTCAGTTGCGCCAACGCGCCCTTGGACGCGGCATAGGCCGCGATGGTCGGAAAGGCCTGGTAGCAGGCGTAGGACCCCACGTTGACGATGGCGCCCGACCCGTTCGGCATCATGGCGCGCAAGGCCTCGCGCGAGAACAGGAACGCGCCGGTGGCGTTCACTGCCTGGATGCCGTTCCAGTCGTCCAGGCTCATGTCCACGACGGGCTTGTTGATGATGATGCCGGCGTTGTTGACCAGGATGTCCAACTTGCCGAAGTGCTCGATGGCGGTGGCCACGGCCTGCGACGCGCTGGCCTCGCGCGCCACGTCCGCCACCAGCGGCACGATGCCCGGGCGCGCCAGCGCCTGCACGTTGTCGCCACGGTCCACGGCGATGACGCTGGCGCCCTGGGCATGCAGCAGTTCGGTGGTGGCCAGGCCGATGCCGCTGGCGGCGCCCGTCACGATGGCGACCTTGCCGGAAAAAGTCCTGGATTCCGTTGTAGGGGTAGTCATGGCATTCACTCCTTGAAAGAAAATCAGTAGGGGCTGGCGGTGGGACGCAGCACGATTTCGCTGACGTCCACATCGGCCGGCTGCGCAATGGCGTAGGCCACGGCGCGCGCGATGGCGTCGGGCGTCATCGCAATGCGGCGGAACTCGCGCATGGCCTGGCGCGCGGTGTCATCGCTGATGGTCTCCGCCAGATCGGACTCGACCACGCCGGGGCAGATAACCGTCACGCGGATGCGGTCGGATTCCTGGCGCAGCCCGTCGGAAATGGCGCGCACCGCATACTTCGTGGCGCAATACACGGCGGCGGTGGGCGACACCGACAGTCCGCCGATAGACGAGATATTGATGACCTGACCGAAGCCCTGCGCCTCCATCGTCGGCAGCACGGCGGCGATGCCGTACAGGACGCCACGGATGTTCACGTCGATCATGCGGTCCCACTCATCGACCTTCACGGCGCGCAGCGGCGACAGCGGCATGATGCCCGCGTTGTTGACGATGACATCGATCTTGCCGAAGCGGTCCAGGGCAAAGCGGGCGAAGGCGTTGACGCTGTCGGCCGAGGTCACATCAAGCGCCTGGTAGATAACGGTGTTGCCGCCCGCGTCCAGCTCGGTGGCCAGCGCGGCCAGGCGGTCGGTGCGGCGCGCGCCGATGACAAGACGATGGCCTTGCGCGGCCAGCATGCGCGCCGTGGCTTCGCCGATGCCGCTGCTGGCGCCGGTGATCAAGACAACTTTCGATTGGGGGGTATTCATGTGCCTATCTCCTGAGGTTGAACAAGGGGGTGAGCAAGGGAAACGCGTTGATGAAATCTTAGGTTTCGGGGCCCCGGCGGCGAATACCCGTAACGATGCCGGTATTGCCTATTCCTATTGAATCGGGATGAGCGGGGGGCGAACGCGGTTGTAGAATTCCGTGCATGTGGACCCCGGCAAAGGACGGCACCGTGGATACCGATCGGAAATTGGCTTCGCAAAGAATGGCCAGCCTGCTTGAGCGGCTGGCGCCCAACGAGGGCTACACGCAGTCGGCGCTGGATGGCGTGCGTTTCATGCGGTCGAACCGGCCGCTGGGCCGTACGCCCGTGCTGTACGAGCCCGGCATCGTGATCGTATGCCAGGGCCGCAAGGTGGGTTTTCTGGGCGACGAGGTCTATGTGTACGACGCGCAGCACTATCTGGTGCTGTCCGTACCCTTGCCTTTTTCAACGGAAACCGAAGCCAGCGAAGCCGAGCCGATGCTGGCGGTGTCGCTGCGGCTGGACCTGACCGAGCTGACCGAATTGATCCTGGCGATGGACGACACGCCGCCCTCGCAGACCGCGCCGCTGGGCATCGTGTCCACGCCGCTGGATGCGGATTTGGCCGATGCCACGCTACGCCTGTTGCGCGCGCTGTGTTCCCCCGTGGAAGCTCGGGTGCTGGGCCCGGCGCTGCGGCGCGAGATCCTGTTTCGGGTGTTGAGCGGCACGCAGGGCGAGGCAATGAAGGCGGCGCTGGTGCATCAGGGCCGTTTTGGCCGGGTGGCGCGGGCGCTGCGCAAGATCCATGTCGACTTTGCGCAACCGCTGGACGTGGGCAGCCTGGCGCAGGAAGCGGGCATGAGCATCCCCGCCTTTCACGCCAACTTTCGCACCGTGACGCAGACCTCGCCCATTCAATACATCAAGTCGACGCGCCTGCATCAGGCGCGGCTGATGATGATTCGCGACGGGCTGACGGCCGCCTCGGCATCGGCCCGCGTGGGCTACGAAAGCGCGTCGCAGTTTTCCCGCGAGTTCAAACGCTTTTTCGGGCGCACGCCGGTGGACGAGGCAAGAGACATGCGCGCCTCGTTCGCGCTGTCTCCCGCCGCGTCGTTAAACGACTATTCCGGCGCGCACTGACCGGACGTCTTCAATTGCCGGACGGCATGGGCAGCGTAAAGCCGTCCTTGGCCAGGCTTTCACGAATGTACTGAAAGCGCTCGTACTGCGACAGCGTGATGGGGCCGTTGTAGACCTCGCTTTGCGCCCTGCGGGGCGGGTATTTCACATAAGTCTTCATCAAGTCCGCCGCGGCCGCGGTCATGGTGGGCAGCGTCCAGGTTCTTTCGGTGACGTTGCTCATGAAGATGTCGTAGCGCTCTTGCGGGTCGGCCCACAGGTCGAACACCTGGGGTACCGCGGCTACATAGGATTCCGGACCCTTCCAGCCCAGATTCGTGTCAACCGCCAGGCCGCCCGTCTTCACACCGTTGTCGCCCCGCAGGTTGAACACGGCCTTGTAGTTGCCCACGCGTATCGCGCCCGGCGACAGTTCGTTCTCCGTGAAATAGAACCATGACTTGCGGTCCGACTTGCCCGTGCCGAACAGCACCGGCGACATGTCATAGCTGTCGAAGACAATCGGCTTGTCGGCCCGGTCATTAACGGGCAGCTTGATGCCCGCCACGGAGGCAAAGGTGGCCATCAGGTCCAGCCCGCCCAGGATGCTGTGGTCTTTGGTGGCCGGCGCAATCTTGCCCGGCATCCACGCAATGGCGGGGACGCGGTTGCCGCCTTCGCGCACGGTGCCCTTGGTGCCCCGGAACGGCGTGTAGCCCGCGTCGGGGTAAACGTCCTGCCAGGCGCCGTTGTCGGTGGTGTAGAAGACCAGCGTGTTTTTGTCCAAGCCCAGCTCGCGGACCTTGTCCATGATGCGTCCGATGCGCGCGTCCAGCTCGACGACGGAATCGGCGTACTTGCTTTTCGACAGGGATTTGCCGATGTAGTCCGGGTCCGGCATGTTGGGTTGGTGCACCTTCATGAAGTTGATGTTCATGAAGAAAGGCTTGTCGCTTTTTGCGTTGCGCTCCAGGTAGTCCAACGACGCTTTTTCAACGTAGCGGTCAAAGAACGGAATGCCGACCACGCCTTCCTTGCCGTTGACCTCGGGGGTGTCGACGTACTGCCCGTTGATCTTGAATTCCTCGCGCGCCGTTTCGCCAGCATTGCCCGACAGCGCACCGCGCGTGACCTTCTGGAACATGGCGCGCAGTTCGGGGTCCATGTCGGGGAACCAGGTGGGGTCGGCGTACGTGTAGGCGTTCAGGTGATACAGGCCGGCGTACTTCATTTCGTCATAGCCTTGCGCGTTGGGCAGCGAATAGTCCGCCTCGCCCAAATGCCATTTGCCGCTGAAGAACGTTTTGTATCCGCCCGTTTTCAGCACGGACGCCAGCGTCCATTCTTCCTTGGGCAAACCGCCGCCCTGGCCCTGGAACGCAACGGTGGTCATGCCGCTGCGATTCGGGATGCGGCCGGTCTGCATGGCCGCGCGCCCGGGGGTGCAGCTGGGCTGCGCGTAGAACGAAAAGAAGGTCATGCCTTCGTTGGACAGCCGGTCGATGTTGGGCGTGGGCATGCCGCGCCCCGCGCCGCCGCCGTAGGGACCCAGGTCGCCGTAGCCCGTGTCGTCGGACACGATAAGAATGATGTTGGGTTTGCGGGCTTCTTGCGCCACGGCCGGCGCGCCCATGGCCGCCGTCGCGATCAATAACGCGGCAAGGCCCGTTGAGTAACTTTGCTGTGTCGCCATGTTCCACACTCCGTCAATAGATCGTTGAATCGACCGTGGGGCGTGTACGACCTCGCGGTCCGGATAGGCCTACATGAAGCTAAAGCATCTCAACGACGTCAGTAGTTGCGCCTGCGTTATTGAGAAAACGATATTTCACCGCCTGTTCGGCGACGTCAACGGAAAAAGTGTCAGCGGAATTATTTACCGTTTGGCTGGTGCGGCCAGCAGGGTCAAACACCGGGTGCCAACCCGCCAAATCGTTACAGCCGCACCGGTGCTGATACACGATAGATTCCCGCTCTTTCGCGCGCGGGAGTAAAACGGCGTTGTTACCGACCAGCCTGGAGCCTTCCATGCGCACGACCGTTCGCTTGTTGACCATTGCCTGTAGTTTGGCCCTGGGGGCGCATGCGTTCGCGGCGCCACCGGACGGCAAGGGCAAGCCTGATAAATCGGATCAAGGCCAGGGCCAGGGGCAGGGCCAGGGGCAGGGTAAGAACAAAGGCCAGGGTAATGCCGGTGACAAGAACGGCAAGTCGAACGCCGGCAACGGCAACGGCAACGGCAACGGTAACGGCAACGGCAACGGTAACGGCAACGGCAATGGCAAGGGCAACGGCGGCGATGGCTCGTTGCGGCAGGCCGGCATCTCCGTGTCCACCGCACGCGGCTACGCCACCGAATATCACGTCACCGGTTACGCGCCCCTGCCGCCGGGCATCCGCAAGAACCTGGCGCGCGGCAAACCGCTGCCGCCCGGGATCGCCAAGAAGATGGTGCCCGGCCCCATGCTGGCCCGGCTGCCGGTGTATCCCGGCTATGAATGGCGCGTGGCGGGATCGGACCTGGTCCTGGTGGCGATTGCCACCGCCGTCGTCGCGGACATCCTGGTCAACGTGTTTGATTGATCGGGCGGCATGATGCTTGCTGGTGCATCGGTATTCGATGCACCCGTTTTGCGATTAATCCGTGCCGACTCAATCACGACCCCAAGCCAAGTCCCAGACCCAACCCCAATCCCCGCGTCCGACGCTGGCCATGCGGCTGCGCAACACCACGGCCTTGTGCCGAGCCCGGATGGCGGAGGACGCCTTTCGCCTGCCGGTGCAAACGGTGGCCGCGGTGCTGCTGGCGTTTGTGTGGATGCGATGGCGGCAGATGCCCGAGATTTCATGGGGCGCGTTTTCCGCGCTGTTCGTCGTGCGCGCCAGCGTGGAGGGCACCGTCGGCGAGGCGTCGGCCCGCGTGCTGGGCGCCCTGATCGGCGTGGTGCTGGGGGTGTCGATGGTGCTGGCGGCGGACGCGGGCAGCGCCAGCCCGGTCTGGGCCATTGTGGGCGGGGTGGCCTGCGCGGCCTATCTGTCGATGCGCTGGCCCATGCTGAGCTACAGCCTGGTCACCGTGACGATCCTGACCGTCACGCCCGACGGCGACATCCTGGGCGGGGCGCTGGACAAGACGCTGGCCATTGCCGTGGGCTCGGCCTCCGGCATCCTGGCGGCGCTGGCCGTGTTGCCCTTGTCGGCACGGTACAGCGCGCGCTGGAACCTGGCCGCGTCCATCGACGCCTATGGCGACATGCTGGTTGATTGGGCGGCGGCGTTCAATGAAGCGCGGCAGCGCCCACGCCTGCATGACCGGCCCATCATGGAACGGGCGCGTTGGCGCGCGCGCGACATGGTCACGCAAGCCGGCGCGTTTCCGCTGGACAAGCTGAGTTCACGCTTGTCCGTCTATCAATTGAATGAACGTATCGAAGGCTTGTGGCGCACCGCTCCCATCATGGAGCGGGCGGGTAGCTTTGTGTTGTCCGAACGGACCTGCCACGCGCTGGGGCCGGCGTTGCACGAGGTGGCCGCGGCGCTCAAGCAGCAGATCGGCTGCCTGGCCAGCGCGCTGCGCGACGAGGCCTACACGCAACCCTGCCACGTGCCCGCCGCGGCGTTGGTGGCGCTGGACGAGGCCATCGAACAGGCGTTGCGCTGCCCGGACTGCGACGCCGCCGAAAAGCAGGCGATAGGCGTCGTCCGCTGGATCTGGCAGGAAGTGGCCCGGGAAGTGGAAGCCCTGGCGGGCTACCTGCTGGAAGGACACGCCGACGCGGCAGGCCCCGGCGCGCCTACTGCGTGACCGTCTTGGAGGGCGGCGCGGCAGGCGCGCCGGTGGCCGCCGTGGCGGTCGTGGGCGTGGCGGTGCGCGAGGCCTGCGTGGGCATGCGTTCCACCGTCAGCGCAGCCGGATCGCTGGGCGACGGGCGCACCACCACCGTGTTGGCGGCGGCGGGCGTGCCCAGGTTGGGCAGGTCGGCCGGGCGGGCGGTTGCCATGGTGGCGAAGGGGCCGCCGCCATTGCCCGGCACGCCGTCCAGCGTCAGCCGGTCCGCCCACACGCCGTCGCGGCGCGACAGCACCTGATAGCGTTGCGGGCCGCCGGCGCTGCGGGCCACGATGTACACGGCGCCGTCGATGACGTTGAGCGCGGGCGGCGAGGCGGCGTCCGCGTCCAGGCGCGTGGGCTTGCCGTGTTCCACCAGCCACAGCGGCCCACCGGAGCGTTCCAGCAGCGCCAGGATGACATTGCCCTGCGCGTCGGCGTGGATGGCGGGGCGGCCGATGAAGGGCACGCCCAGGTCGGCGGGCGCGCTCCAGTCCATGTCCATGTCGGTGGTGTCGCCGGCTTCGATCAGCTTGGTCAGGTGGTTGTTGCCGCGTTGGCGGAAGTAGAGCTCGACGCGGTCTTCGTGGTTGCGGATCGCGGCCAGGCCACCGGCCGCCACGGGCGCGGGCACGTGCCGCCAGGCCTGCCACTCGGGGCGCTTGCCTTTGTCGGCCGGTTGCTGGCGGGTGTAGAACAACTGGCCGTTGGACGTGTTGGCAAAGATCACGTAGCGGCCGTCGGCGCCGCGCGCGGCGGCCGGTGCGCCGGTGGCGCCGTCCAGGGCGGGCAGGTCTTGCCAGGGGCTCCAGCTGCCGTCGATGCCCGATGGCGCAATCCAGTGCAGCAGGCCGTCATAGCCCAAGGCCACGGCAGCGGCTTCGCCGCGCGGGGCCACGGCGGGAATTTGCGTCACGCGCAGGCCGCCCAGTGCTTGCCAGCCTTGCCAGGTGCCGTCGTGGCGTTGCTTGTTGGCCCACACACCGCCCAGCGGGTCGCGCGCCATCAGGCCGGCGGTGCCGTCGGCATGGGTGAACGACACCAGCGGGCCGGTGGTGCGGCCGCCCAGGCTTTGCCAGCGGCGCTGGCCGGAATCCCAGCGGTTGACGGCGGCGTTGGTCTCGCCCGCCGCAAAGACCACCAGGCCGCCGCGCCCGTCCGGATACAGCTGCGGCGCGATGTCCTGGCGTGACACGTAATAGGCGCGCTGCACCCAGGCGGCAGCGGGGCCGGCGGGTTCCTTGCAGCCGCTGGGGCCCGCGCAGTAGTGGTAGTCGTTCCAGGCGTAGTGCTGAAAGATCACCGACTTGCTGGCGATTTCGGATTCGGTCAGGTTGGTGGCGCGTTCCTGGCTGGGGTAGTCGATGTAGCCGGTTTCGGCGTAGTTGCCGGGCACGCGCAACATGGCTTCGCGCGCCAGCCGCGCGCTGGCGATGTGGTCGGGGTGGCCGTGGCCCGCGCAGCGCCAGCACAGCTGCGTGTAGGGCACGGTGATGGTGTCGTCCAGATGGCGCACGGTGGTCGGGCCGTATTGGCGGATCAGTTCGGCCAGCGTGTCGATCAGCTGTTCGCGCGTGTACGTTTCGGGATAGGGACCCAGCGTGTCGACGCTGTGGCCCGGCTCGGATTCCGTGCGGCTAAGCGGGGTCAGGCTGCCCCAGCCCTTGCCCAGCCACGGATCCTTCAAGCGCATGTGCCACAGCTGTACGCGCGGATTGTCCTGCAAGGTAAAGCGCGCGATCTGGCGGCTTGCCGCGATGCCGGTATCGGCTTTCCAGACGTCCGGTTTGTGGGCCATGTAGGCGTAGGCGGCACGCACGCCGCGCTCGCGGCCCAGCATGTAGGTGTCGCCTTCGCCCGCGTCGCTGGCGGTCAGGTAGACCACGCGCACGCAGCCGCCCGCTTCGACGTTGGAGGCAATGTCCGGGTTCATGAACAGCAGGTCGTCGTCCAGATGCGCGACGAACGCCAGGTCCTTGATGCCGTGACACTCTGCCAGCGTGGGCGGAGCGGCCAATGCGGGAAGGGAAGTGAGGGTGGCGGCCAAAGCGGCGGCCGTGCAGCAAAGCGCCCGGCGTAGCGGGCGCAGCATGTCCATCAAGGCGGGCATAGAAGGGGGGGG
>NZ_JBLVOL010000034.1:16313-22836 GCF_053543755.1 Achromobacter semiaridum
CCCCGCGGCAAGAAGCTTAGGTTGGAAGAAAGACTGCAAAAACGGCGCAGCAAAATCGGGCTGCAAAAAATCGGGCTGCAAAAACAGCTCGGAAAAGTATACCGGCGCGCGTGCGGGCGTCCATGCATCGCGCCGTACAGAGTGTTGGATAGGGTGTCGAACTGCAATTCGCGGCCCGGTCGGGCGGCGAACCGTCACCTAATTACGCCGCCACTGTCCCCATTCAGGATCGAGTCGGGCGGGGGCGCCGTTCACCCACACCTGCTCGTCGTCCAGACCCGCAGCCGCCTGCGGGGCGACGTCGAACGCGATGCCCAGCGCGCCCGCCACGCGAGGCGCCTCGATGGGCAGTTCCCAGGTAAGGAACCACTGCGACAGGTCGGCGTCGGCGGGATAGTCATGGGCGTCAAAGCGCTGCCCGCCGCGCGGCACAACGGCATGAGGCTGGCAGGTGTCGAACACGATGGCGGTGCCGCGTGTCAGGGGGATGCGCCGACCGGAATGCGGGAAATGCACGTCCAGCCCCTTGTCTTCGCTTACGAAAAGGTTGCAAAAGGCCGCGCCGCCATATTGCCCGCCGTCATGGTGGTAGCGCGCGCCCCGGCAGGCCATCAGCGCCATGTCGCTGTCGGCCAGCACGTTGCCCAGGCCCACGTCGCGCGTCCAGGCGTGCATGGCCTGCACGCAGCGCTTGTAGTCGGGCCAGCGGCGTTGCGCACGGGCCAGGGGCAGGGGTTCCACATCGCCCGGCTCCAGCATCAGGCGGGTGGTGACCTCGCGTTGCCAGTCGGCGACCACGTGGGGGGCTGGGGCGGGAATGTCCAGGGTGGCGCTCAGCACCGTCGGGCTGACGCTGCGGCTGCGGATGGCATCGCCACTGAAATAGAAAGCGGTCAGCAGATCGGTCATATCGGCTAGCCCCCGCGATGCTCGTACGCGGTCTGCGTGGCGTCGCCGTTCGCCGTGGCGGCGCGGGCGCGTTCCATCAGGTGCTGCTTCAGCCGCGCCAGCGCGTCCGGCGTCCAGCCCGTCGCGCCCGTCACCGCCAGCCACGCATCCACGTAGTGCTGCGGCGCATAAACGTGGCCGTAGCCGATGGGTGTCTCGGTGCTGACCGACATATCCAGGGCCAGCTGCAACATCGTCACCACCGGCACCCAGCGCAACTGCGGCGATACGTCCGGGCCATAGGGCGGTTCCATCCAGGCGGGGCGGCGGTACAGGTCGCGAAAGTCGAAGAACGTGATGGCGTCGCTGGCGTACTGCAAGAACACAATGCGCATCGGGCCCCATGGTGCGTCGGCGGGCACGGGCGAACCATGCTGGTTCATGAAGCGCACGAAAGCGCCATCGCGCAGTTCCGGCAGCCACGCGGGGGAACCCGGGTTGCGGGCGTCGGTAATGGCGCGCCACACGCGGCTTTCAAACGGCGGACCGCTCCAGAGCGCACCCTGGATAGGATCGCCGATCATTTCGAACAGCTCGGCCGAGCGCGCGGAATTCAGCGCGCCCAGGCTCAGGCCGTGCAGGTAAAGCTTGGGGCGCTTATCTTTTGGCAGCGTGGTCCAGTAGCCGTAGACCTCGGCGAACAAGGCGCGCGCCGCCTCTGATCCGTACTCGGGCTGGGCCAGCAAGGACAGCGGGCTGGACAGGTAGGAGTACTGCAACGCCACGCTGGCCACGTCGCCATGCAGCAGGTATTCCAGCGCGTCCATCGCGGCCGGGTCGATCCACCCCGTGCCGGTGGGCGTCACCACCACCAGCGCCGAGCGCTCAAAGGCGCCCACGCGCTTCATCTCGGCCAGCGCCAGCCGGGCGCGGGCGGCCGGCGTGTCGGCGCCGGGCAGGCCCACGTACACGCGGATCGGTTCCAGGGCGTCCTGCCCCGTGCGCGCGCGGATGTCCTGCGCGCTGGCGCCGGACGCGATGAACTCGCGGCCCGCGCGGCCCAGCTGTTGCCACGCAATCAGGGAATCGGGGCTGCCCGTCTTGCCGGGCGCGGTGGGGCGCGGGCGCTCGGGTTCAAGCAGCGCATCGTATTCGCGGAACGAGGCGTCCAGCACATGCAGCGCCGCCCGAAAGAACACGTTGTTGGCCAGCGACCAGAAGATCAGGATGGCGATAGCCGCGCCCGTCACGTTGGCCACACGGCGTGGCACGACGCGGCGTACCCGCGCGGCCACAAACCGCGTCACCAGCTTGAACAGGCGGCCCAGCGCCAACAGTACGGCGAAGGTGGCCAACGCGGTAAGGCTGACCTTGAAGGGATGCGCGCTGGGCACGGGCGGCATTTCCATCAGCGCGCGGATCGTGTTCTGCCAGGCGGCGGCGCGCCACAGAAAGGCCAGCAGCACCACCGCGCACAGCAGCGTGATCGTGCCGTTGACGATGCGCGCCGCCCGGCCATGTGGCTCGGGCAATTCCAGGTAGGCCCACAGCCAATGCCACAACACCCCCAGCCCATAGCCGGCGGCCAGGCAGGTGCCGCCCAGCACGCCCTGGGTCAGATAGGTGCGCGGCACCAGCGTGGGCGTCAGCGACGCGGCGAAGAACAGCGTGCCCAGCAGCAAGCCCACGCCCGACAGCGATTCCAGGTGCGACTGGAAATAAGCCTGCAGGCGGCGGTGGGGGCCTTGCGGCATGGTGGGGTCTCCGTGGGGGCGGCCCTTATTATGCAAGCGGAACCGGGGCCGGGGCCACGTCGCGGGCGGTGGGACAAAAATTGTTTTTCATCTGACGGACGGCAGCGCCCACGGCCGTGCCGGATCGGTTTAAAACCAATACAGTGTTTCACGGGCCGGCGGCATCATTGCCGCAAGCGCCTTCGGCATGGACCCCAAGACGAATCAATAACACTGGAGACGGGATGGACACGGTAAGCAAACAGGGCGCCGGCGTGCGCGAACAAGTCAGCGCAACGGAATGGCAGGTCCGCACAGACCTTGCGGCCTTGTATCGGCTGGTGGCGCTATTTGGCTGGGACGATCTGATCTTTACGCACATCACCGCCAAGGTGCCGGGCACCGAGCATTTCCTGATCAATCCCTACGGCATGATGTTCGACGAGATCACGGCGTCCAGCCTGGTCAAGATCGACCTGCACGGCAACAAGGTGATGGATTCGGAATACGACATCAACCCGGCCGGCTTCACCATCCACAGCTGCATCCACGCGGCCCGCAAGGACGCGATGTGCGTGCTGCACACGCATTCCATCAACGGCGTGGCGGTGTCGGCGCAAAAAGACGGCCTGCTGCCTCTGTCGCAATTCGCCTTCATCGCCCTGCGCTCGCTGAGCTATCACGACTACGAAGGGCTGGCGCTGAACCCCGAAGAACAGCCGCGCCTGGTGCGCGACCTGGGCAGCAACAATTACCTGATCCTGCGTAATCACGGCCTGTTGACGGTGGGCCAGACGATGGCCGAAGCGTTCCAGGCCATGCACCGCCTGGAAGCTGCCTGCATGGCGCAGGTGCGCGCGCAGGCCGGGGGCGGCGAATTGATCTTCATCCCGCCCGAGGTGCTGGCCCGCGCCGCGGTTGAATCGCCCGCCGACCGCGCCTACAAGGCCTCGTTGGCCTGGCCGGGTCTGTTGCGCCGGCTGGATCGACGGAACCCCGGCTACGCGGAATAGGTCTGTCTGGTTTGTCCGCCGTGCCCGGGTCCGCCCGCGCACGGCCCATTCACCATAAGGAGCCTTGATGAAGCTGACTTCGATGAAGCTGATCCCGACCCTGATGCTGGGCGCAGGCGCGCTGGCGTTGTCCGCCCAGGCCGTCGCCGAGCCGGTCACCTACGACATCGACCCCTCGCACACCTATCCCAGCTTCGAGGCCGACCACTTCGGCGGCCTGTCCACCTGGCGCGGCAAATTCAACAAGTCCCAAGGCGTGGTGGTGCTGGACCGCCAGGCCCGCACCGGCACCGTCGAGGTCACCGTCGACATCCACTCGGTGGACTTCGGCCACGACGAGATGAACAAGCACGCGCTGGCGCCCGACATCTTCGACGCCGCGCGCTACCCCACGGCCACCTTCAAGGGCAAGTTCACCAAGTTCGACGGCGACCGCCCCGAAGAAGCCACTGGCGACCTGACGCTGCGCGGCGTCACCCGCCGCATCACGCTGGACATCGACGACTTCAAGTGCATCCAGCACCCCATGGAAAAGCGCGAGGTCTGCGGCGCGGACGCCTCCACCGAATTCAACCGCAAGGATTTCGGGCTGGATTTCGGCCTGGACATGGGCTTCAAGCCCGAAGTGGAACTGAAGATCCAGGTCGAGGCGGGGCGTCGGGGGTAGGGGCTGATCCTGGCGCGTGACGTCCCAGCCGGCCTATTCCGCCACTTCCGGTTCGACCAGCCGGGCCAGTTGCAGCAGGGATTCCTGCCAGCCCAGGTAGCACATTTCGGTGGGGATGGCGGCGGGGATGCCGCTTTGCTCGATGGTGATTTCCGTGCCGCACGACACCTTGCGCAGCTGGATGGTCGTCATCATTTCGCCGGGCATGTTGGGGTCGTCGAAGCGGTCGGAATAGCGCAGCTTTTCGCCAGGGACCAGTTCCAGGTATTCACCGCCAAAGGCGTGGATCTGGTTGGTGCCGAAGTTTCGGAACGACATCCTGTACGTGCCGCCCACCTTTGCGTCCAGTTGCTGGACCTGGCAGGTAAAGCCGTAGGGGGGTAGCCATTTGGCGACGGCGTCGGCCTCCAGGAAGGCGCGGTAGATGCGGTCGGGCGGGGCGCGCAGGACGCGGTGGAAATTCACGGTGCCGGTAGTCATGGTGGATTCGCCTTGAGTAGAGTGGGTCGTACTGATACGACGAACCGGGCGCGCCCATATCGACAGGGCTCGTCCTAGGAAAAACCCTGAGAACGCAGCTGCTCCACATACGCCGATAAGGCTTGGGCGTGGCGCTCGTCCGCGCGCAGCCCGACGTGGCCGTCCGCCCGCACCACCAGCAGCACGATCTTGTTCACGCCCAGCTGGCGGGCGGTGTCGGGCGACAGGTACGCGTCCACGTTGGATACCTCGGCGTTGGCCGTCAGCGCGACAACCACCTCGATGATGGGGCCGTCCGACAGCGCCACGGTGTCGCGGTGGACCTGCGCCAGCTCGTCTTGCGGCGTGGCGCTGCCCCCGATCAACAGCGCGGTGTGGCCCAGCCGCTTGGTGTAGTCGTGCAGCTTGCCCGAGCCGCCTGACGCGAATTCGATGGGCAGGTGGTCGGGCAGGCGTTGCCCGGGCGACACGCTGCGTTGCGCATCGCCCATCACGATGGGCGAGCCCGCGTAATCGATGTCCAGCTCGGCCTCGGCCACGGCCTCGTGATGGCGCGTGGCGGGGTCCGAGAACGCGGCGCGGATAGCGGCGTCGCGCTGGCGGCGGGCCTCCGGATCCATGACCATCTGCGCGTTTTCGGCGGCGTCGCCCGACGCCATGACCTGGTCCGCCACCGGCCGGCGTTCGGCGTGATAGCTGTCCAGCAAAGCGTCCGAGCAATGTCCCTGGCAAACCAGCGCCAGCTTCCAGCCCAGGTTGTAGGCGTCTTGCATGCCGCTGTTCATGCCGTGGCCCTGCGCGGGGCTGCATGTGTGCGCGGCGTCGCCGGCCAACAGCGTGCGGCCCAGGCGAAAGCGCTGCGCGACCTTGGTGTGGCAATCAAACCGAGCCGGGTGCGACACGCCTTCAAAACGGGCCTCGGGCAGATAGCGATGCAAGGTCTCCAGGGCGTCGTTGACCAGGTCCGACTGCGGCGAACTGGGCCGCAGATAGACGCGCCACCGACGCTGGGGCAGCGCGGTCAGGATCACGGGCGTGGGGTCCAGGTAGGCGTAGTTGGCCTCGAACGAATCGGGCCATCCGGTGATGGCGGCGTCGAATACCGCCCAGGGCTGGTGGATGTCGTGCCCGTCCTGGCCGATACCCATCAGCGCGCGCACGGTGCTGTGGTGGCCGTCGCAGCCGACGACCCATTGGGTAAACACTTTGGACCGGACACCGCCTTGCTCAATGGTGGCCAGCACGCCGTCGGGGCGCTCTTGCAACCCGACCAGCTTGGTGGCCCGCGTGACGCTGCCGCCCAGGGCTTGCAAGTGGTCGGTCAGGATGGCTTCGGTGACTTCTTCCGAAATGCCGATATTGAACGGGTAGCGGCTGCCGCACAGCGCCAGGTCGATGTCGCCCAGCACGTTGCCGGCGGCGTGGATGCGCGCGCGGCGCTGCTTGACACCGGCATCCAGCAAGGGCGCGGCAATGCCCAGGGCGTCCAGGATTTCGAGGGTGCGAGGGTGGACCACGGTGGCGCGGTCCCAGTCCAGCGGCCGTTCGTGCGCATCGATCAGCAGGCAATCGACGCCGCGCCGGAAAAGCTCCGAGGCGGTGAGCAGGCCGGCGGGGCCGGCGCCCACAATCAGAACGGTCGTCGCGATCATCAAGCTTTCTCCAGTCGGCCCGCCCCGCCCCTGCGTGGGCGTCTGGCGAAATTAGAGCAAGCCGAGGGAAAGCGTCAACGAAAGCGGGCC
>NZ_JBLVOL010000034.1:22893-32476 GCF_053543755.1 Achromobacter semiaridum
GCGAGGCCCGCCTTACCAGTACGTCGGTATCAGTACGCGCCCATGTAGTCGCGCTTGCCGACTTCGATGCCGTTGTGGCGCAGGATGGCGTAGGCCGTGGTGACGTGGAAGAAGAACTGCGGCAGGCCGTAGTGCAGCAGGTAGGCGCTGCCCGACAGCTTCTTTTCCTTGGGCGTGCCCGGACGCAGCACGATTTCCAGCGAGGCGGCTTTTTCGAACTGCTCCGGCGTGAAGGCGCCGACGTGCGCCAGCGTCTTGTTGATCAGTGCTTGCAGCTCGGCAAAGGTGGCTTCGCCTTCGGGCCAGGACGGCACGTCGGAGCCGGCCAGGCGCGAGGCGATGCCCTTGGCGAAGTCGCAGGCGATTTGCACCTGGCGCGACAGCGGGAACATGTCCGGGTACAGGCGCGCGCCCAGGTAGGCGACCGCATCAATGTTCTTGGCCGTGGCGTGTGCTTCGGCCTTCTTCAGCACGTCCGACAGGGCGGACAGCATCTGCTTGATGACGGGGACGGAGGCGTCGTACAGGGGTTGGGTCATGGGGGCTCGCTTGAATGAGGGTAGGCGGGCGCGGGAAATGTCCCACGCGGCTGCGGCAAGACTACCAGCAATTGATGGCGTTCGTTCCCGCTGGTATTTTGTACTTTTAATGTATCCAACATTCACTAAACCCCGGGTTTGTACGGGGTATATCTGCCGTTTTTCCTTGCGCTATAACCCCGTATGTATTTTTTGTGTATTTTTTATGGTTTGGGCGCAAATGAAAATCGCATTGTTGGGTTGTGGGGAAGTGGGCCATTGCTACGCCGAGGCGTGGCGGGCGGGCGGACACCGGATCGTGGGGATCTGCGAGCTGAGGCAGGACGCAGAAATGCAGCAGCGCGCCCAGGCGCATGGCGCCCCATTGCATGCCACCCCCGGCCCGTGGCTGCAAGAGGCCGACATCGTGGCCTCGGCCGTGTTCGGCCACGCCGCGCTGGCCGTCGCCACGGCAGCCTTGCCGCACCTGCGCCCGGACGCGGCGTATGCCGATTTCACGACCGCCAGCGCGGGCGATATGCGCGCCGCGGCCCAGGTGGCGGCGCAGCACGGGGTGCCGTTCACCGACGTGGCCATCATGGGCGCCATCGCGCTGTTGGGCGCGCGCACGCCGCTGCTGTGCGCCGGCACGGGCGCTGAAAACGTGGCGGCCTTTACCGCCGGTTGCGGCGCGCCGGCGCAAGCCATCGACGGTGAGGCCGGCGATGCCGTGCGCTTGAAACTGCTGCGCAGCATCCTGACCAAGGGCATGGAAAGCCTGGCTGTGGAATGTCTGGTCGCCGCCGAAAGCATGGGCCTGCGTGCGTCGTTGTACGAAGTGCTGTCCGACATGGACCGCACGCCGCTCACCACGTTCGTGGATTCGTTTGTGCGTTCGCACGTGCTGCACGCACCGCGCCGGCTGGCGGAAGTGCGCGAGGCCCGGGAACAACTGGTGGAAGCGGGCTTGCAGCCGCTGGTGCTGGACGGCGTGGAACGCCTGTTCGCGCGCACCGCCAAGGGCATCGAGGCGGCGCGCGAGGCGGGCTCGTTCAACGTGCCCGATTCGGTGGACGCGCGGCTGGCATGGCTGACGCCGCTGGCCCGGCAATCCTGATTTCTGACAAGGCGGCCCCGCAGAGGGCCGCTTGCTTCAACAAAACTTAGAGAGGAAGACAATGACGTCCCTGAAGACTCTGCTGGCGGCCACGCTGCTTATCTCGTCGGCCGCCGCCGGCGCCGCCGACATGGGCACCGCTCCGATCACGCTGATTTCGCCCTTTCCGCCGGGCGGCGGCACCGACACGCTGACGCGCATGATCGGGTCGGCCATTGCCCAGGACACCGGCTGGAACATCGTTGTGGAAAACAAGCCGGGCGCCGGCGGCAACCTGGCGCTGGACGCCACGGCGCGCGCCAAGCCGGACGGCCATACATTGGTGATGGCGCAGACGGACAACATCGTGCTCAACCCGTGGCTGTACAACAAGCTCAGCTACGACACGTTCAAGGATTTCAAGCCCGTGGGCCTGGTGGCCTCGTCGCCCAGCGTGTTCGTGGTGGTGCCCGAGTCGCCCTACAAAACGCTGGACGACGTGGTGAAGGCGGCCAAGGCGCGGCCCGGCCAGGTGTCGCTGGGCATTCCCGGCATTGGCGGCAGCGGTGATTTGATCGGCCACCTGTGGCGCAAGGCGGCGGGCATGGAACTGATGCACGTGCCGTATCGCGGCTGGTCGCAGGCGTTTCCGGATCTGGCCAGCGGTCGCATCGACCTCTACACCGGCTCGGTGGCTTCGTTGCTGCCGCAGATCCGAGGCGGCAAGGTGCGCGCGCTGGCGGTGGTGGCGGACGCGCGTTCGCCCGCCTTGCCGGACGTGCCGACCTTTGCCGAAAGCGGTTTCAAGACCATCAACCAGACCATCTGGTGGGGCTTGATGGCGCCGGGCAAGACGCCGGACGACGTGGTTGCCACGCTGAACAAGGCGCTGAACGCATCGCAGGCCAAGCCCGAACTGGTGAAGAAATTGGAAGACTCCGGCTACAGCGTCATGACGGGCACGCCCGCCGACCTGGCCAAGCGCCATCGCGCCGACCACGACGTGTTCGGCAAGGTCGTGCAGGAAGCCGGCATCCCGAAGCAATAAACCCCAAGATCGAACCCAACAGGAGCACCCCATGATCGGCTTTGACATCCGCCCGCGCCAACGCGCGGTCAGCAGCGATTTCGTCGAGAAATTCCGCCACATCCCCGTGGCCAACATCAGCGATTGCATGTGGCGCATGACGGCGGGCGGCGCGCGCCTGCGCCCCATGCATGACGGCACGTTGCTGGCCGGCCCGGCCGTGACGGTGCGCACGCGCCCCGGCGACAACCTGCTGGTGCACAAGGCCCTGGAGTTGGCGCAGCCGGGCGACGTGGTGGTGGTGGACGCGGGTGGCGACCTGACCAACGCCATCATCGGCGAAATCATGACCACCTATGCGCAGACGCGCGGCCTGGCGGGCATTGTGATCAACGGCGCCATCCGCGACTGCGGCACCATCCGGCGCGGTTCCTTTCCGGTGTACGCGGCGGGCGTCACGCATCGCGGGCCGTACAAGGACGGGCCGGGTGAAATCAACGTGGTGATCTCGCTGGACGGCATGACGATCGAGCCGGGCGATTTGATCCTGGGCGATGAAGACGGCCTGCTGGCGCTGCCCTACGATCAAGTGCCCGCGCTGTACGAGGCCGCCTCGGCCAAGCACGCGATTGAAGAAAAGATGCTGGCCCAGATCGCCGCCGGCACGCTGGACACATCGTGGATCGACGCGCGCATGAAGGCGCAGGGCTGGAAGCCGTAGCGGGCAGCCGCCTTAGCGCGGGCTGATACCCAGGCTGCGCAGCAGCCGGTCCTTCAGCCCGCCCGCGTACGCCCAGGACAGCACCGCCAGCACCAGCATGGTCACCGTGAAGTACGCGCGCGCGGCCAGCGGCACGGGGTTCATCTGCGCGATGGTGCGCAGCGGCTCGTAGTTCGTGAAGTCGCTGGCGGCCAGCGTGCTGAACAGCAGCGCCAGCACCGGCCCCGTGAAATGCGGGCGGTCGCCGCGCGCGGGGTCAGCGCCGCGCGACATCCATTGCACCAGACGAAACAGCTGCACCACGATGGTCGCAAGAGGAATGGCGACTGCCAGCAGCAGCACGAAAAGGGCAACCAGGATCTGAGGCGAATTCATAAATATCGGTAAATCCCATCACGCGGCCGTTGCATCGGCCGGCGGCTTGCGCTGGCTGCGAAACAACAGGTGCGTGCTGGTCAGGTGAAAACGCATGGCGATGTCGGCGCAGGCTGCATCGCGCGCGCGCAAGGCGGCGATGATCTGGCGGTGGTGCTCCACGCTGCGCAGCATGTCGTCGTGCGTATAGAAATAGAACGAGCCGATGATGATCGGCATGTCCAGCAGGTTTTCCACCATCGTGCGCACGCGCGCCGATTGCGCCGCGTCCAGCAGCGCGTGGTGAAAAAGGTTATTGCAATGCTGCACCCGCGCGACCTTGTCGGCGTCGTCGGACAAAATGGCATCCAGCATGCGCTGGTTGATCTGTTCCAGGTGGTCGATCTGTTCGGGCGTGGCGCGTTCGGCGGCGCTGCGCGCGGCATAGGGTTCCAGCAGCAGGCGCAGCTCGAACGCTTCGTTGATGTCGCGATCCACCCAGCCCAGCACCTCGGCCCCGCGCCGGCCTTCGCGCTTGACCAGGCCATCGGCGACCAGCCGTTCGATGGCGCCGCGCACCGGCGTGCGGCTGACGGAAAGTTCGGCCGCGATGTGTTCTTCGCGCAGCCGTTCGCCGGGCAGGAACACGCCGGACATCAGGCGTCGGCGCAGTTCTGCATAGACAAGATCGCGGGCGCTGGTCATGGTGAAAAAGGGGGGGTTCCGGGGGGCGCGAAGAGTTCCAGACTATACCCGAAGGCGGCTTGAAAACAGTGGGTTCAAGCCGCCGTGCGAACTTGCCGCGCGCCGTCGTTTATGGCTGAATGAAACCGTCCTGTTTTGAAGAAGACTGTGCCGCCATGGGCAAGAACGCTATCCCTGCATCGCCGCGGCCCGCCGAGCTTGCCATCGGCTTGCCGGCCGCCGACATCCAGCACCACGTTGTCACCGCGCCGGACGGCAAGCGCGCTTATCGCGTGTCGGTCTGGACGCCGCCGCTTGGCCCGGTCCCTTCCACCGGCTATCCACTGGTGATCATGCTGGACGGCAACGCGGTGTTCGACAGCCTGACACGCACGGACCACGCGTTGCCGGCGGGGCAGTCGTTGCAAGCGGTGGTGGTGGGGGTGGACCATGAGCCACGCGACCACGCCGACGCCAAGCCGTTCGACCCGAAGGCCAATTTGGCCGAGCGCTCGTACGACTACACGCCGCCATCGCCCGGTGCGGATGCGCCACGCGGTGCGCCGAACAATCCGCATGCGGTGGGTTGGGCCAAGCGTGGCGGTGGCGCCGATCAATTCCTGGATTTGCTGCTGCAACACATCGTGCCGCTGGTGCAGGCGCGTTATCCCGTGGACCCGGGCAACCGCAATCTGTACGGCCATTCGTATGGTGGGCTGTTCGTGCTGCACGCGGCGCTGACGCGTCCGCAGGCGTTTCAGCGCTATGTGGCGGCCAGCCCGTCGATCTGGTGGAACAACAATTTCATTCTGCAAGCGCTGGCGTCGCCCTCGCCGGTGTTGCCGGCCGGCATTGACATAACGGTGATGGCGGGCGCCGAGGCCAAGGGTCAGGACGCCCTTCCCGACAGCCCTGAAAGCGTCGTGCGCGCGCTATCCCGGATCACGCATGTGCGTGCGGACTTGCAGGTGTTTCCGGGCCTGGGGCACGGTGCAATGCTGCCGGCTTCGCTGGCGGCGACGCTGCAACGGTATGTCAAGTAGCGCCAACGACAGCACCCGCAACGCTACGCCTATAGCGCTACGCCTACAGCGCTACACCCGCCGGGCAAATGTGATCGTCAAGCTCACGCCGCGTCCAGCCGGCCCCAGCCCCGGCCCCCATTCGATCCGCGCGTCGTGCGCCTTGGCAATCTGCGCGACCAACGACAAGCCGATGCCGCTGCCGTGTTCGGTGCTGCCGGGCAGGCGGTAGAAGCGGTCGAACACGCGTTCGCGTTCGCCCGGCGCGATGCCCGGCCCGTCGTCCGACACGCTAAGGCAAGCGCCGCCCGCCACCCGCGGCCCGCAACGAATCTGGATGCGGCCGCCGGCCGGTGTATAGCGCAGCGCATTGTCCAGCAGGTTGCGCACCAGCACGCCCAGGGCGTCCACATTGCCCGGCACGGACACGGCTTCGGTGTCCAGCGCAATGCGCTGCCGCCGCGATGTGGCCTGCATTTCGCTGTCGCGCGCGATCATTTCCGTCAGCCGGTCCAGCGGCACGGGCTCAATCGCGCTTTCGTCCTGCGCCTGCGTACGTGCCTGTTCCAGTAGTTGCTCGGCCAGCCGCGCTGTGCGCGTGGCGACCTGGCGCAATTGCCCGACGGCTTGCGCGCGCGCCGCGTCGGTATCGCTGCGCAGCGCCAGCTCCGCATACGCGCTTAACGCCGCCAGCGGCGTGCGCAGTTCGTGCGCCGCGTCGGCCACGAAACGCCGCTCGCGATCCAAAGAGGCCGACAGGCGTTGCAGCAGGTCGTTGATGGCGCCGACAAAGGGGCGCAATTCTCCCGGCATGCCCGCCGTGGGCCCCGGCGTCAGGGCCACGCCGGTGCGATGCAGGATGGCGTCGCGCGCGCCGTCCACGGGACGAAACGCGCGCCGGATCACCAGCCACGTCAGCGCCATCAGCATCAGGAACAGCACGCTTAGAAACCACAGGCTGTTCCACATGCGCTGGGCGGTTTTCTGCCGCAGTTCTTTGACGGACTTGGCGAACTGCACCTGCACGCGGCCGTCGGCGTCCGACACCGCGTATGCGCGCCACGGCTCGCCTTGCAGGATGATGTTGCGATAACCCTCTTTGTAGTCCGGCACCAAGGGCTCCGCGGGCGCCCAGGGCGATTGCAGGACCAGCCGCTTGTCGGCCAGCGACCAGGCCTGGAAGTTGGCGGTCTCGCCGTCCATCCGGGCGGGCGCGGACAATTCAAAACGGTCTTCGCGCGACGGCTGCGCTTCCAGCAGGCTGGTGGGAATCGACACCAGCGCCTTTTGCGCGCCGTAGCGCAGGCCCTGGTCGAACATGCCGGTTTCAGCGCGCGTCTGTTGTACGTAGATCAGCGCAAACACGATCAGCCACGTGGCCAACATGGCAAGCAGCAGGGTGATGGCCACCCGCCGGCGCAGCGTCATCATGGCGCGGTGTCCGCCACGATGCGATAGCCCAGGCCGTGCTGGGTTTCGATCAGCCCGTCGCCCAGCTTGCGCCGCAGTTGGTGGATGTACACCGCCACCGTGTTGCTTTCGATGGTGCCGCTGCTGCCGTACACCGCCGTTTCCAACTGGTCCCGGCTGACCGTGTGGCCCATGCGCTGCATCAGCGCCAGCAGCGTCTGGTATTCATGCGCGCTCAAGCTGACTTCGCGGCCGTCTTGCCTGACCACGCGGCCGGCCGGTTCCAGCACCACGTCGCGGCATCGCAGCGCCGACACCACGCTGTTGCTGCTGCGGCGAAGCACCGCGCGCAAACGCGCCAGCAGCTCGTCCAGCTGGAACGGCTTGACCAGGTAATCGTCGGCGCCCGCGTCCAGGCCCTGGATGCGTTCGCTGAGGCGGTCGCGCGCCGTGATGATCAGCACGGGAGTCGTGTCGAAACGGCCGCGCAGCGTCTTCAGCAGCGCCAGCCCGCTGCCGTCGGGCAGGCCCAGGTCCAGCAGCACGGCGTGATAGCCGTGATCCACCAGCGACAGCTGCGCGTCGGGCAGGTTGCGCACCCAATGGACGGTGGCGCCGTCATCGGCCAGGCCCGTGTGCAGGGCGTCGCCCAGCATGGGGTCGTCTTCAACAAGCAGGATACGCAAACACACTCCAGGCGACGGCCCCCGCGCCAGGCGGCGGGTCGGTCTTAAAGAAATTTTAAAAGTTGCAGCAGACAATTCGGCCCGATCCCGTGGGCGCACGCCCGCGGCCAACGACACGAATGAAAAGGAAGCCCTGATGCGGATCGGTATAGTAGCAAGCGGCCTGATGGCGGGCGCGGTGCTTGGCGGGGCCGGCGTGGCCCAGGCGCAGGGTGCCAACGGCATCGGTTTGGGGGTCGGAGCCATTCCGGTCTATGAAGGGTCCAGCGAATACCGTGCCTTGCCCGTGCCGCTGATCAACTACCACTCCGGCAACTTTTTCATCACGCCGCGCGTGGGCCTGCCGGCGATGGGGCTGAAGACGTCGCTGGCCACCGACCTGGACGCGGGCGTCTTCGTGGGGCTGGGCCTGGGCCGCAAGGCGGACGACGCCGACCGTACCAAGGGGCTGGACGACATCAAGTTCCATGGCGCCTACGGCGCCTATGTGGAATGGCGGCCGGGCCGGTATTCGCTGGGCGCGGGCTACAAGCAGGCGGCGCGCAGCGGTTATGGCGGCACGCTGGAACTGCGCGCCTCGTATGCCGCCCTGATGACCGAGCGGAACCTGGTGCAGGTTGGCGTCCGGACCGAATGGGCCAACCATGACGCCATGCAGACCTGGTTCGGCGTGACGTCCTCGCAAGCGGCGCGCAGCCGCGAAGGCTTGTCGACGTATTCGCCGTCCTCGGGCTTCAAGTCGGCGGCGCTGTACACCACCTGGACCTATCGCATCGACCCCAGCTGGAGCACCGTGTCCACCCTGGGCGTAAGCACCTTGCTGGGCGATGCGCGCGACAGCCCGCTGACCGAGCGCAAGACGAATATGTTCGGGTCGGTGGGCGTCATGTATCGCTTCTAAGGCGCGACGGCGGGGCAGCGCGGCGGCAGGGCGCCGGGGCAGCGTTATTTTGTTCAAGAAAACGCACTGGGGCACGGATACAATTTCCGCCAGAATTCCCTGGATGTTTCCTCATTCCCTTGAGCCTCGCCATGCCCGCCACTTCGCCCGACCTTCCGCCTGAACCCCAAGCCGTGCACAGCCCGACGACGCGGCACGCGATTTTTATCGTGGCCACGATCAATCCCGGCGCCGACGCCGCCCAAACCGTGCGGTCGTGGTGCGAAGACGTGGCCGCGCGCGTGCGCACCGTCAACACGCGGTCGCCGCAGGAAAACCTGTCCTGTGTGTGCGCGTTCGGCTCCGACGCGTGGGACGCGCTGTTCGGCCGGCCGCGTCCGGCCAACCTGCATCCCTTCCGGGTGTTCGGCGAAGGCGCGCGCGTGGCGGTGGCCACGCCCGGCGACATCTTGCTGCACATCCGCGCCGACGCCATGGACCTGTGCTTTGAAGTGGCAACGTTGTTGATGCAAGACCTGGGCGACGCCGTGACGGTGGTCGACGAGGTGCACGGCTTCCGCTATTTCGACCGCCGCGCCATCATCGGTTTTGTGGACGGCACCGAAAACCCCGAAGGCCGCGAGGCCGTCAACTTCACCGTCATCGGCGATGAAGACGCCGAATTTGCGGGCGGCAGCTACGTGCTGGTGCAAAAGTACCTGCACGACATGGCGGCCTGGAACGCGCTGACGGTGGAAAGCCAGGAAGGCGTCATCGGGCGCCACAAGCTGTCCAACGTAGAACTGGACGATGACATCAAGCCGGCGTCCTCGCACAGCGCGCTGACCACGCTGGAAGAAAACGGCCAAGAGATCAAGATCCTGCGCGACAACATGCCGTTCGGGCGCGCCGGCATGGGCGAGTTCGGGACGTATTTCATCGGCTACGCGCGTTCGCCCGCGCCCATCGAGCAGATGCTTGAAAACATGTTCGTGGGCCGTCCGGCGGGCAACTACGACCGCTTGCTCGATTACAGCCGGGCCGTGACGGGCGGGCTGTTCTTCGTGCCGTCGGTGGAATTGCTGGAGCAGTTGGCCGAACGCGCGCCAGTCGTCGCTGTTGTGCAGGACGACGCCGTGCCGGTGGTGGCAAGCGCGCCGGTCGCGCCGGTCGCGCCGGGCGCGC
>NZ_JBLVOL010000035.1:0-10217 GCF_053543755.1 Achromobacter semiaridum
GGGGAATTCAGCACATGTTCCAACCACATCAGATAGCGTTCGTAGCTGGTCTGTCCGACTTCGCCCCAACCCCGTTCCCGATATCGCCTCATCAGGGCGGCCTTGCGCTGAGCGGGCAGCAGCTGTTGGTCATCCTGCACCATCCCCCACGGCACGTTGGGTACACCGCCCTCGTCATCCACTTGCACTCGGTCGGGATGCAGAAGGCTCTGCCGTATCCCTGCCTTCTGGCCGACCCATTGGCCCAGCAACGGAGTTGGGATGCCCGCAAAACCATAATCCAGTCGCCACACAGATCTGGCTTTTTCGTCGTCCCGACGCGGCACCGACTTCAAATTACTGCCCATCACCCCGGGAATAAAAATCACCGGCAAGATCAGATCCGGGCCGATACGCAGTTGCACGGGGTCGGTAATGTCGCAGTCGGTCAAAGTCCAGGTGAAGCACTGCTGTCCCCTGGCGTTGTAATGAAACGGCGCCGCGCGTTCCTCCGGCGGGCCGGTGGCGGGTCTGGTCTCGGTCATTCTTCGGCCTCTGTCCATTCGATACGCACGCCGTCGCGGCGCATGTCGCGTTGCAGCGTCAGGTAGCCTTCGCTGTCCGTGCGGCCGGTGATGCGTGAGCCGTCGTTGCGGATCAGGGTGTAGGCAAGGTTGCAAGCGCGGGAACCGTCTGCCAGCGTGGCTTGAAAGCGGTCGTCGAAGGGGGTGGCATCCCAGGTGTTGAACGTCATCGAGGCGCTGCTTGGCCCGGTGAAGTTGTGCCCCGCGGCCTTTACCGTCAGCTTGCCGGGCATGGAGAACTCGATATTCCCATCGGCGATCTTGATGGCCGCGCCGCCACACAGCAACGTGATGTGCTTGTCGGCGGCCAGCAGCACGTGTTGTTGGCTGGAAGTGATTTCGGTGCTTTGATCGGCCTGGATGCGGATGGCGTTGTGCTGCGCCTGTAGCAGCATCGGGCCTTGGTGGGCGATGAGGCGCATGGCGCCGCCTTGCGCGAACAAGCCCAGGTCGCCGCCCGCGTTCAGCACGATCTTGCCGCCCGCGCTGACCTGCTGATGCTGCTGCGCGACGCTGTCCAGGTTTTCGCCGGCGGACATCACGATGCTTGCCGGCGTGGCGGCGGCGATGCCGGCCGGGGCGCTTAGGGCGATGACGCCGGCATCGCCTTGGCCCGGGCCGTCCGACTGGTTGTTGGCGCCGTGGCCCAGGTCGCGCACCGCATCCGACAGGGATTGCTGCGGCTGAGCGTCGTGGGTAACGCCTTCGTGTTTCGCTGCGTAATCCCCCAGGTTTCGAGCAAGTTCCAGCGCCGCTTGCAATGCCGCGACGATATCGGACCGGTCCAACTGCCCGGCCTGGGCCCGCAGTTGGGCGTCGGCCGTTAACAACAATCCCTTCGCCGCGCGCAAGGCACCGTGTTCGTCCGTGCGCAACTCAAACCCTTCACCGCGAGGCTGCCCGCCACCCGGACGTGGGTGCGTCAGATACCCCAGATGCAGCTGCGTGTCGCCGTGTTCGCTCATCAACGCTGCGCTGATCTGCGCGGACGTGTCATCCAGCCGCAATTCGTTCGCGCGATCGCCCCTGAATTCCTTGCTCTTGATCGTGTTCAGCACGTTGTGGCGCGGCAGTTCGTACGGCGGAAGATTGGTCGCCCGGAAAGTCCTGCCGGTTATCAGCGGCTGGTCCGGGTCGCCATTTGCGAATTGCACGATGACCTCTTGCCCGATGCGCGGGACCGCCATGTGGCCCCATTGCGCACCGGCCCAGTTCTGCGACACGCGAATCCAGCATGAGCTATGTTCGTCGTGCTGCCCCAAGCGATCCCACGGGAATTGGACTTTGACGCGGCCCCACTCGTCGCAAAAGATCTCTTCATTGGGCGGGCCGGCCACCGTAGCCATCTGGTGGCCGTCGATACGCGGCTTGGGTAAAGGCACGGGTTTCCAATCGACCTTGTCGGGCACCAGTTCGGCGGTGTAGCGGTACTGTGTGCCGTGCTCCGGGCGATATTCCGAGCGGTGCATCCGGCCATGATCCCGTCCGCCATGCTGACCGTATTCGGCGCTGGACCCGTCTTCTTCCTGGCTGGAAGGCTGCACGCCCCAATGGTGCATGCGCACCGGTCGCCAGCCGTGGTTCCAATCTTCGCGAGGATGGCCGACCAGATCGAATGCCACGCCGGGAACCAGGCGCGCGTCATCCCCTTCGACCACTGCCACGCGCGCATCGCGGCGGCGGCCCAGTAAGCGCGTCTGGGTAAACGGCTGGCCCGCCTCGTCGCGTTTGTAGCGGCCGGGATAGTCGTAGCGTTCGTAGCGGGCGTCCTGATGAGAAAGATCCGATGCAACCGGCGAATGTTCCTGGCTATAGCGCGGATGCGTGTACGTGTAGTCGCGCTGCGTCTGCACGGCGGTGCGCACGCGCTCCGCATAAGAAAACCGATGCAACGCGGGCTCCGCCTGATCGCCGCCCGGCATCGGGTTGTAAATGACCGGACCGCCGGCGATCTGTCCGTGGATATAAATCCGGTCGCCATGAATCAAGCGGTGCCCATGCTCCGAATGCGTATAGCGATAGAAATAGCCTTCCTCTGCCGCCAGCCTGTCCAGAAACGCCAAGTCCGTGTCGCCTGCCTGCACGCAATATTCGCGCGGCAGGTGTTCCTGCGTCGTCACCTGTTCGTAATCGGTAATCCCCTGCCGCTTGATGACGTCGGCCAGGATCTCGGGCACGGACAGTTGCTGATAGATGCGCCAATCGGAACACAGCGCGGCGCGCGCCAATGACGGCTCAAGCACTACGCGGTAGCGCGTGCGCCGAAAGCCCGTGTCCCCCTGGACCAATTCAGTGATGATGCCGTGCACATGGCGCACCGGCAGCGCCCCGTGCCATATCGTGAAGAGCGCGGGCTGATCCAGCAGCGCGCCGAAATCCACGGCAGGATCAAAGCTGGACAAGTCCACGCATAGCCGATAGGGCTCGGACAGGGCCTCGTCAAGCGTGAATTCAATAACGTCGAACGCCGCGCCGCTGGCGGGCGTGAACGAGAATCTGAACGTGGATGCGAACGTGGGGCGCGGGTCGGACAGCCGTGGCACGGCGGTGCTCCTTTTCTGTCGGGCAAGATCGGATCCAGCATCTTGCCCAGCCACGAAAGGCGCTGTCCATGAGACGACTACGAAACTTAAGCTAACGCTCTGCTAGGCGGCCAGGTTGCGTTTGAGCGCGTGGACCAGGTCGGCGCGGGCTTCTTGCGCCTGGGGAAGCAGGCGCGTCATGCCGATAAAGCTGTGGGGCACGCCGGAATAGACCACCAGCATAGGCGCGGCGCCGCTGGCGAACAGCTGGTTGGCCAGGTCCAGCGTGTCGTCCAGCAGGGGGTCCAGCGCGGCGGCTTGCAGGATCAGCGGCGGCAGTTCGGCAACGTCGGCATGCAGCGGAGCCACGCCGGGGTCCGTCAATTGGGCAGCGTCGGCAACGTATTGGTCCCAGAACCAATCCAGTTTTTCCGTGGACAACCCGAAGCGGCCGTCGCCAAACGATTCCTGCGACGGCGTATCGCGGCGGGCGGACAGCATGCCGTAGATGACCACGCCGGTCTTGATGAAGGCGTCGCCCTCATCGCGCAGGCGTTGCAGCGCGGCCAGCGTCAGGTTGCCGCCCGCCGATTCGCCGCCTACGGCCAGGCGCTGCGCGTCCAGGCCCAGTGCCGGCGCTTCGTCGCGCAACCAGCGCAACGCGCCCAGCACCTGTTCCAGGGCCACGGGGTAGCGGGCTTCGGGGGACAAGGCGTAGGACAGGCCGGCCGTGACGATGCCCGCGTCGGCCGCGATTTCGCGCTTCCAGCGGTCCAGCGTGTCCAGGTCGCCGTGCGCGAAGCCGCCACCGTGCAGATGCAGATACAAAGGCAGCGGCTTGTCGTGGGCGCCTTCGGGGTAATACAGGCGCAGCGTGGCGGGCACCGGCAGATGGTCCAGCCGATGTTCCACCACGCGTCCGACCGGCGGTGCGGGCTGGCTCAGCCAGTGTTGATAGGCGCGGCTTTTCTCGCGGGTTTCGGCGATGGGCGTGGTCAGCACGTTCGGCGTGCCGACGCCGTGTTGCTTGGCCAGGGCTTGCGCCGCCAGCACGTCGGGCGCCAGGGTGGGGATAGGGGAGGAGCTCATGCGGTTACCAGTCAGGGTTGGGCGGTGTCGCTTACCCGTGAAGGATACCAACGCCAGGAACCCGCCAGTATGACGCGGCCTGGCGGGCGCGGCTAAATACGCCTTCGGCATAAGGATCCAACGTGACCGTGGGCCGCGCGCCGCGCGGACAATCCCTTCCGAAGTGGCAGACGTGCAAGGCCAGATTCTCTGGGGCGGGCGCGCAGTGTCGGGCTCGAAGTGTGCCGCGCACAGTATCAGGCGTAGCGCGCGACCGGGCGCATTTCGGCGGGCGCGTGGGCCAGATCTGGACCGGCCGGCGCCACGTGGCCCGCCGTTGCGGCCGGCACGGCGGCCAACAGCGTGCGCGTGTAGGGGTGCGCGGGGCGGCGCCAAATGGCTTCCGGCGTGCCTTGCTCCACGATGCGGCCCTGGTTCATGACCATGACCCGGTCGCATAGATAGCGCACCACGGCCAGATCGTGGGAAATGAACAGGTAGGACAGGCCCAGTTCGTTCTTCAAATCCACCAACAGATTCAATATCTGCGCCTGCACCGACACGTCCAGCGCCGACACGGGTTCGTCCAGCACCACCAGCGACGGGCGCGTGATCAGCGCGCGGGCGATGCCGATGCGTTGGCGCTGTCCGCCCGAGAACTCGTTGGGATAGCGCCTGGCCGCGTCGGCCGGCAAACCCACGTTGTCAAGAATCCGCGCCACACGCCGACCCCGTTCGGCGCGGTCGCGCACGCCGTGCACCTTCAGCACGGCGGCCAGGATGTCGTGCACCGTATGGCGTGGGTTCAACGAAGCGTAGGGGTCCTGGAACACCATCTGTATATGGCGCCGGGTTGCTTTCAGCGCACGTTCGGGCAGGGTCAGCAGATCTGCGCCACGCAGCAGTGCCTGGCCGGCATGCGCCGGCGTCAGCCGCAGCAACGTGCGCGACAAGCTGGATTTGCCGCTGCCTGATTCGCCCACCAAGCCCAGCGTTTCGCCGTGGGCAATATCGAAGGACACGTCATCGACCGCAAGCACGTCGACGCCCCGGCGGCCCGCGTAGCGGGTGATCAGGCCTCGCACGCTGAGCAGCGGCGCGACGCTGTCCAGCCCGGTCGCACCGTGCTCACCCGCACCGTGCCTGGTCGCACCATGCCCGGCCGCGGGATGCCCAGTCGCGGGATGCCCGGTCACGCCGTGCAGGGCCGCGGCATCGCCCTCGCGGGCGTGCCCGGGCAGGCGGGCGTCGCTACCGCCCTGCGCCATGGGCAATGGACGGGGCGCTTCGCCAACGCCCTTGGTCGTGCGCAATGTGAAATGCGGTTCGCCATGGCCAGGGCCACGACTGACCAGGATCTCCGGCAGACGCGCCTGACGGTAGTGCAGCCCGTCGCGCGCGTGCAGCGATGCGCCCAGCAGCCCCTGGGTATAGGGATGCGACGGCGCGGCGAACAGTTGGGCGGCGGGCGCCTCTTCCAGCTTGTTGCCACCGTGCATGACCAGCACGCGGTCAGCCCATTGCCGCACCACGCCCAGGTCGTGCGTGATCAGCAGCACGCTCATGCCCAGGTCGCGCCGCAGCTCGTCCAGCAATTGCAGGATCTGCGCCTGGATGGTGACGTCAAGCGCCGTGGTGGGCTCATCAGCGATCAGCAGTTTGGGCCGGCAGGCGATGGCCATGGCAATCATCACGCGCTGGCGTTGTCCGCCCGACAGCTGCATCGGGTAGTCGTCAATCCGGCGTTCGGGGTCGGGGATGCGAACGCGCGCCAGCAGCTCCAGCGTGCGCTGGCGCAATGCCGCGCGTCCGATGTCCTCGTGGCAACGGATGGCTTCGCCGATTTGGCGGCCGATGGTCAGCACCGGGTTCAGTGACGTCATGGGCTCCTGGAAGATCATGGCGATATCGCGGCCGCGCACCTGGCGCAGTTGCCGGTCGGGCAGGGCGGCCAGGTCCACGCCATTGAACAGGATGCGGCCCCGCACCCGGCTGCCGGGCGCCAGCAGACGCAGCACGGCCAGCGCGGTGGTCGACTTGCCGCAGCCGGATTCACCCACCAGCGCCAGGGTTTCCCCGACCGCAAGCTCGAAGCTCAGGCCATTGACCGCGCGGCGTGGGCCGTCGTCAGCGCGAAAGGAAACGGTCAGGTCTTGCACGCTTAAGAGCGCACGGGTGTCGGGGGGGTGGGACGTGAGCGTCATGCGGACAGCCTCGGGTTGAAGGCATCGTTCAAGGCGTCGCCCAGCAGGTTCAGCGACAACACGGTCAGCACGATGGACAGGCCGGGCAGGGCGGCCAGGTACCACGCGGTGCGCAGCATCTCGCGCGCGTCGCCGATCATGCTGCCCCATGACACGGCGTTGGGGTCGCCCATGTGCATGAACGACAAGGCGGATTCCATGAGGATGGCGTTGGCAACCAGCACCGAGGTCGTCACGATGACAGGCGGCAGCGCGTTGGGCAGGATTTCCAGCAGGGCGATGCGGGCGTGGCCAAAGCCGTTGCTGCGCGCGGCCAGCACGAATTCGGTTTCGCGCAGGGTCCGGAACTCAGCCCGGACCAGGCGCGCCACCACGGGCCACGAGGCCGCGCCGATGGATAGCGCGATGACGCTGACCGACGGCCGCCCGATGGCCACGATCACCACCACCAGCAAGAACGAAGGAATCGTTTGCAGCAATTCGGTGACGCGCATCAGCACCACGTCCACCCAGCCGCCGAAGTAGCCGGCCGACGCGCCCACGGCAATGCCGATCGCCAAACTGAGTAGCGCGGCGGTCACGCCGACCGTCAACGACACGCGCGCGCCGTGCGCCAGGCCGGCGGCGATGTCGCGGCCCATCGTGTCGGTGCCCAACCAGAACTCCGGGTCTTGACCGGGCCACTGAATCGGCGGACCGACCATGTCGAGCGGGTCGTGCGGAAACACCCAGGGCGCGGTGACGGCGGCGCACAGAATCAGCAGCAACAGCACGCCGCCGACCACCGCGCCGGGGTTGGCCCACAGCCGGCGCAGCGTGCGGGCGCGGCGTGGCGTGCTCATGGCCTGGACCGAAGGCGCGTGCGGCGGCAAAGAAGGGGACGAGAAGTCAGGCAGCATGAAATGAAGTGAAGGAATAACGGAACAAGGAACAAGGAACAAGGAACAAGGCCAAGCCATGCGGAATGGCCAGGCGGCCGGGCGGCCGGGACACCATCAACCGGCGCGTATACGCGGGTCCAGCATCGTCTGCAACAGGTCGACCAGAATATTGGCCACGATTACCAGCAGCGACGACAGCACCAGGATGCCCAGCAGCACCACGTAGTCGCGCGCCATCACCGATTCATAGGCCAACCGGCCCAGCCCGGGCCAGCTGAAGACCGTCTCGACCACGACCGCGCCGCCCAGCAGGGTGCCGAAGTTCAAGCCGGCAACGGTGGTGACCGGAATCAGCGCATTGCGCAGCACGTGGCGCAACGCCACGGCCGCGGGCGCCACGCCCTTGGCATGCGCGGTGCGCACGAAGTCCTGCCGGCTGACCTCCAGCATGGCTGCGCGGGTCAGCCGGGCGAAGATGGCCACGTAGAAGCCCGCCAAGGCCAACGTCGGCAGCACCAGATGGCGCGCCACGTCCAGCGCGTGCGCCAGGCCGGTGGCGGGCGAGCCGATCGTGGACACGCCGCCGGGCGGCAGCCAACCCAGCTGCACGGACAGCAGGATGATGGCCATCAAACCCAGCCAGAAGCCCGGCGTGGAATACAACAGCAGCGCCGCCAACGACAGCAGGCGGTCGGGCCAGCGGCCCACAAAGCTGGCCATGACCGCGCCCAGCGCAATGCCGGCGGCCAGCGCGCAGCCCAACGCGCTGAACATCAGCAACACCGTGTTGCCCAGCCGGCTGAAGATCAGGTCGGACACCGGCAGGTTGTAGCGCGGCGATACGCCCAGGTTCAGGGTGGCCAGCTTGCCCAGATAGGCGCCAAGTTGCTGCAACACCGGGCGGTCCAGCCCGAACTGGCTGCGCATGGCCGCCATGCCGGCTTCGGTGGCCGACCCGGACTCGGCCGCGATCACGTCGGCGGCGTCGCCCGGCACGGCTTGCAGCAGGAAAAAACTCAGCAGAATGACCCCGATGACGGTCGGAATCGCCTGGACCAGGGACAAGCCCAGCGTGCGGGCGGCGCGTCGCGCGTTCATTGCAGGTAGACGTCCGCCAGGTTGGATTCCACGCCGTCGGCCGTCAGCGAATGGTCGTGCACGCGCTGGTTGGCGATGGTGATGAATTCCGGTTGATACAGGTTCAGGTCGGGCACCTCGCGGGCGACGATCTGCTGAAAGTCCTTGAACAGCTGGACGCGGCGCGCGGGGTCGTTTTCAACGGCGGCGGCTTCCAGCAAGGCATCGACCCGCGGGTTCTGGTAATGCGTGCCGTTGGAAAACGGCACGCCCTTGATGAAGTTCCTGGACCAGTACAGCCGCTGCACGCCCACCGTGGGGTCGAACAGATTGCTGGCGCCGTTGGTGGTGAAGGCAAAGTCGCGGTCGGTATAGACGCGCTTGATGAAGGCCGAGGCGTCTTGCGAGCGCACCGTCACGGCGATGCCGGTGCGCGCCAGCGTCGTGCGCAGATAGTCGGCTAGGCGCGCGCCGTCCGAGCCGATCGGGTTGTAGTCCAGCGGCACCCGAAAGCGCACGCCGTCCGGGCCCTTGGGGTAGCCGGCTTCGTCCAGCAGCGCGTTGGCGCGCTTGAGGTCGAAGGCGTAGGGCGACGGCGTGGGGTCGTTATAGGTTTTCAGGCCGGGCGCAATCGGCGAATACGCCACCTGGCCCACGCCGTAGTTCACGACTTTCAGGATGACGTTGCGGTCGATGGCGTGTGCCACCGCCTGGCGCACTTTCTCGTTCTTGAAATGCGCTTCGTCCAGGTTGAATTCCAGCCGCGTCACGTTGTACGAATAGCTGTTGCCGCGCGTTTCGAACCGCAGTGACGGCACGGCTTTCAGACGCGCCAGGTCGGCCAGTGGCACGGGCGTACGGTAGCCCAGGTCCACGGTGCCGGTTTCGAATGCGATGGCGGCGGCGGCCGGGTCGGCCACCACGCGCACGATCAGGCGGTCGATATAGGGCTTGGGCTTGTCCCAGTAATCGGGGTTGCGTTCATACACGATGTGGCTGCCGCGCACCCATTCCTTGAACTTGTACGGGCCGGTGCCGATGGGCGCCGAGATTGCGGGGTTGGTCAGCGGGTCGGCGCCGTCGAAGATGTGCTTGGGGATGATGGGGGTTTCGGTGGCGACGAAGGCGCGGATCAAGTAAGGCGCGGGCTTGGCCAGGCGCAGCACCACGGTGTGATCGTCCGGCGTTTCAATGGCGGTGACATTGGCGAACGTGTTGCGCCCGCGCGGGTGAATCTTCTTGAGCAGTTCGATCGAAAACGCCACGTCGGCGGCGGTGAACGGTTTGCCGTCATGCCACTTGACGCCTTGGCGCAGCGTGAAGGTGTACACCGTGCCGTCGGGGCTGACGTGCCAGGCGGTGGCCAGTTGCGGCTGCGGGTTCAGGTCGTAGTCGTACTTGAGCAGGCCTTCGGTGACCTTGGCGCTGACGCTGAGGATGGGCGTGGCGACGTTGCCCACCGTCACCAGCGCGGTGGGTTCGGAAGGCAAAAGCAAGGTCAGCGTACCGCCCCGGGTGGGCTCGGCGTGCAGGCCGGGCGCAAAGCAAAGCAGGGCGGCGGCCAGCAGCAGGCCTAGGCGGGCACGTCGCGTCGGCGCGGCGGTTGAAGTCTGGGCCGGGGTCGGGGTCAAGGTCGAAGTCAAAATCGGGGTCCGGGGCAAGGTGGGTTTCAAAGTCAACGCAAGGCAGACGCGTGGGATGGCGGGCGGCATCATGCGGGTTGCTGCTGTTGGTACGCAGTGCGAGCCTGGTCCAGGCTGACCAGGCCGTCGCGCACATCGCGATCAATGCGCTCGGCGTCGCGGCCGGCAGGGTCGCCCAAGCCGCCGCCGCCGGGGGTTTGCACGACCAGCCTTTCGCCGGGGGGAATCAACTGTCGCCCCTTGGCGCGCAGCGTGGCCC
>NZ_JBLVOL010000036.1:0-26467 GCF_053543755.1 Achromobacter semiaridum
GCCGCGGCTCGCGCGTCGCGGCGTTGGCGCCATTGCGCGGGCAGGCCCGCTATGCCGTTGGGCAGCAAGGCCACCAGCGCGATGATGGCTATGCCCAGCGGCAGATGCCAATGGCGCGCATATTCTCCAAACAAGGCCTGCGATTGAAATAGCTCTTGCATCAGCACCAGCGCCACGGTGCCGATCACCGCGCCGCCCAGACTGGCCATGCCGCCCAGGATCACCATCAACAGCACCAGCCCCGATTGCTCCCAGGCCAACAATTCCGGCGTGACAAAACCGTCTTTCAGTGCGAACAGAAAGCCCGCCAGACCGGCAAGCGTCGCGCCCACGACATAGGCCGTCAGCTTGTAGGGATAGGTCGAATACCCGGCCGCGCGCATGCGCTGTTCGTTAATGCGGATGCCCGCCAGCGCCGCCCCGAACGGCGAACGCCGCAGCAGCGCCAGGAAGCCCCACGTCAGCGCCAGGCACGCCAGCACAAAGAAGTAGAACGTGGTGGCATTGCCCAGGTCGAACGGCACCCAGCCGCCCAACGCCAATTCAGGCCGGAAGTACAGGTAGATGCCGTCGCTGCCGCCGCCGACCTTGGTGTCGTGAAAGACGTAATAAGCCATCTGCGAAAAGGCCAGCGTCACCATGATGAAATATACGCCGCGCGTGCGCAGCGCCAGCGCACCCGTCACCACCGCATAAAGCGCTGCCGCCAGCAGGGCCGCCGGTAGCAACCACCACAGGCTGGCCGCTTCGGATTCGGGTGACAGCAATGCCGCCACGTAGGCGCCGATGCCGAAGAACGCCGCATGTCCCAGGCTGACCAGGCCCGCCCCGCCCACCAGCAATTGCAGGCTTAGCGCGAAGATGGCGTAGATCATGACCTTGATCGCCAGCCCGGTGTAGTAGTCGCTGCCGCTGAACGCGAAGGCGGCCAGCGCCAGCAGCGTTGCGATGGGAAGTAGTTTCTGCATGGCTAGCCCTGCTTGAACAGCCCTTCGGGCTTGCATAGAAGAATGAACGCCATCAGCAGATACACCAGCACGCCCGCCGCCGACGGAAACAGCACCTGCCCGAAGGTCTCGACAAAGCCCACCAGCATCGCGGCCAAAAAGGCGCCGCGTATCGAACCGATGCCGCCGATCACCACCACCACGAAGCAGATGATGAGCACGCCGTTGCCCATGCCCGGGTACACCGACGACACGGGCGCGGCGATGGTGCCGGCCAACGCGGCCAACGCCACGCCGGCCGCGAAGACCAGCCGGTACAGCTTGTTGACGTCAATACCCAGTGACCCCGTCATCTCGCGGTTGCTGGCGCCGGCGCGCAGCATCATGCCCAGCCGGGTGCGCGATATCACCCAATACAGCAGCAGCGCCACCGCAATGCCGACGGCGGAAATGAACAGCCGGTAAACCGGATACGTCATCACGCCGCCCAGCGAAATGCTGCCTTGCAACCACGCCGGCAGCGGCACGCCGTGCACGTCATTGCCCACCAGAATGCTGCGCAGTTCCTCAAAGACCAGAATCAGCCCGTAGGTCATCAGCACCTGCTGCAAGTGGTTGCGGTGGTACAGGTAGCTGAAGAAGGCGGCTTCCAGCACATAGCCCAATGCACCGGCCAGCACCACGCATACGGCCAGCGTGGTGAGGAAGCCGCCGCCCAGCCAGCGGTCCACCACCGGCCCCAACGCAAACGCCATGTAGGCGCCGATCATGTAGAAGCTGCCATGGGCCAGGTTGATGATGCCCATGATGCCGAAGATCAGCGTCAGGCCGCTGGCCACCAGGAACAGCAGCAAGCCGTACTGGAATGCGTTCAGGCTTTGAATAAGCAGGATGCTGATGTCCATGGGGCCCTCCTGTGGCCGGGTCGCGTCAGAGCTTGCAGCCGCGGGCCGGGTCGGCCAGCTTCTTCACGGCGACGTCCACCACCTTGTTCTCCAGGCCGTCCACGCGCCGCAGGTAGATGTCCTGCACCGGGTTGCCCGCCGCTGACAACGTGAACGGACCGCGCGGGCTGTCCACCGTTGCGCCTCGCATGGCGCTGCGAAAGTCCGCCTTCTTGGCGAAGTCGCCCTTCACGGCCGTCAGGCCCGATTGCATCAGCTGCGCGGCGTCATAGCCCTGGACGGCGTAGACGTCGGGCGGCGCGTTGTAGTTCTTGGCGTAGTCAGCGCGGAACGCGTTGTCGCGCGGCGTGTTCAGCCCGTCGGCATAGTGCAGCGTGGTCAGCAGGCCTTGCGCGGATGCGCCCTGCGCCTGCAAGGTGCCGTCGGTCAGGAAGCCGGAGCCATACAGCGGAATCGTCTTGTCCAGCCCAGCGGCGTGATAGTCCTGCACGAACTTCACCGCGCCGCCGCCCGCAAAGAAGGTGAACACCATGTCCGGCTTGGTGGCGGCAATCTCGGTCAGGAGCGATTGGAATTCCACGTTGGGAAACGGCAGGCTCAATTCCTTGACGACCTTGCCGCCCGCCTTTTCAAAGCCTTCCTTGAAACCGCCGATGGCTTCATCGCCCGCCGCGTATTTCCAGGTGATGGTGACGGCGGTCTTGTGGCCCTTGGCGTAGGCGACGGGGCCCATGGCGTAGGCGGGCTGCCAGTTGGTGAATGACGTACGGAAGATGCCGGGGCCGCACAGCGGGCCGGTGATGGCGTTGGCGCCGGCGTTGGTCACGATCAGCGTGGTGTCGCTGTCCTTGGCGGCCTTGGCCAGCGCCATCGCAACGCCCGAGTGCACGGTGCCGATCAGCACGTCTACCTGGTCGCGCTTGATCAGGCGGTTGGCGTTTTCAGCCGCCTTGGCCGGGTTGGATTCGTCGTCGACCTTGAAGTATTCGATGTCGCGCCCGCCCAGCTTGCCGCCTTGCTCGGCAACGTACAGCTTGAAGCCGTTTTCGATGGCGTTGCCCAGCGCGGCGTAGGTGCCGCTATAGGGCAGCATGAAGCCCACTTTGAGCTTGTCGGCGGCTTGCGCGCTGGTGGCGGCAACCGTCAGGGCCGCGGCAATCGCAGCCCGGGTCAGGGCGTGGTTCATGGTTTGTCTCCGTGCTTATCATGGGCTGGCGCAAGGCCGGCCGGGGTTAGCCCGCGCGCCAAGAGGGTCGGCAAGCGGACTTCATAGCGTGGCTTCTTCCAGCTGGCGCAGCCGGAAGCGCTGGATCTTTCCCGTGGCGGTCTTGGGCAGTTCTTCGGTGAAGTCGATCTGGCGCGGATACTTGAAGGGCGCCAGGTGCTGCTTCACGTAGTGCTGCAACGCGGCGCCCGTCTGGGCATCGGGTTCGAAGCCGGGGCGCAGCACGACATAAGCCTTGGTCTTGACCAGGCCGTCGTGGTCCGGCACGCCGATCACCGCGGCTTCCAGCACGGCTTCGTGCTGCACCAGGATGTTCTCCACTTCGACGGGCGACACGTATTGGCCGCTGACCTTGATCATGTCGTCGCTGCGGCCGGCGTAGGTGTAGTAGCCGTCGGCATCACAGGTGTATTTGTCGCCGCTTTTCAGCCAGTCGCCCAGAAAGCACTGGCGCGTCTTGTCGCGGTTGTTCCAGTACATCAGCGCGGCGCTGGGGCCTTTGATGTAGAGGTCACCGATGGCGCCGGGGGCGACGGGCGCGCCGTTGTCGTCGCGCAATTGCACCTCGTAACCCGGTACGGGCTTGCCCGTGGTGCCGTAGCGCAGTTGCCCGCTTTGGTTCGAGATGAAGATGTGCAGCATTTCGGTGGAACCGATGCCGTCCAGGATCTCGCAGCCGAAGTGCCGCGTGAAGCGTTCACCGATGTCGCGCGGCAAGGCTTCGCCGGCCGACGTGCAGACCCGCATCGCGACTTGCTCGCGCGGGGGCAGGTCGGGCGATGCCAACATGCTGGCGTACAAGGTGGGCACGCCGTAGAACACGGTGGGGCGGTGCCGGGTCAAGCGCTGGAACACGGCCTGCGGCGTGGGGCGTTCGCCCATCAGGATGACCGTGGCGCCGACCGACAACGGAAAGGTCAGGCCGTTGCCCAGGCCGTAGGCGAAGAACAGCTTGGCAGCCGAGAACACCACGTCGTCCTCGCGGATGCCCAGCACCGGCTTGGCATACAGTTCGGCCGTGTGCCACAGGTTGCCGTGCGTGTGCACCACGCCCTTGGGCTTGCCGGTGGAACCCGACGAATACAGCCAGAAGGCAATTTCATCGGACAGCGTACGCACGGCGGGGGCCAACGGCGCGGCCGCCAGCAGGGGTTCAAGGTCCTGTGCCGCCACCACATGCTCCACATCACCCGGCGATTGCGCCATGGCGGCTTGCAAGGTGGGCAGCAACGCATCCGACACAAACACGGCGCGCACACGGCTGTGCGCGACGATGTAGGCATAGTCATCCGGGGTCAGCAAGGTGTTGACGGCCACCGGCACCACGCCCGCGTGCAGCGCGCCCAGGAACACGACGGGCCAATCGACCGTGTCCTGCATCAGCAGCAGGATGCGTTCTTCGCGGCGCAGCCCCAATTGCCGCAGCGCGCCGGCCATGCGGGCCACGCGTTCTGCCAACTGCCCATAAGTCAGCTGGCGCGTGTCGTCGATGTAGGCGGGCTTGTCGGCGCGCGCCGCGTTCAGCGCCGCCAGATGGCTGGCAAAGTTCAGTTCTGCGGGGCAGGTGTTCACGGTTGTCTCCTGATGTCCTGGTGGGGCGCGCCCGGGCTTTGTTTTTTTGTCGCCGGGCGGCAAGCGGTGGCTAGCTGCCGGGCCGCGTGAACTCGATAGCGCCGCCGGGCAGCAGGTACAGCACCAGTGCGCGGCCTTGCGTCACGGTGGGGCTGTGCGCGCTGCCGGGGCCGTAGACCAGCCAGCCGGCGCCGTGGCCGTCAAAGTGGGCGTCGGCGGTCAGCGGCATGATCAGGTCGATTTCGCCATTGGGATGGGCATGGTGCGGGCCGGCCAGGTCGTCCATGTCCACGACGTCCACCGAGCAGCCGCCCAGGTCGTCCGCCGGCTTGATGACGCGCCCGTAGCGGATGCCGCCGCCTTCGCGGTTGCACATCCAGCCGTCGGCCACGCCCTGCTGACAGGCGGCGAAGATCTGCTGGTACAGCGCGCTGGCGGGGCCGGCCTCGCGGTTCAGCTTCGCCTGCAACCCGGCGTCCAGCGGCTGGTCCGCCACCAGCCGCGTGGCCGCTTGCATCAGGGCATGGAATTGATCTGGCGTGCTCACCGGGACTCCTCCTTTACACTGTCGGCGCTTTGGAATGCGGCATGAACTTCAATGCCGCTTTACCGCAGCTGTAATGCACGATGACCGCTTGGCACTGTCTGGAAGGAAAAATAGTGCTTCCATACGAAAGGGTCAAGCACTATAGTGCATAAAACAAGGCTTATCAGGGTATTTGCGGAGTCAGCCAAACATGAATCAAGCGCTAGATGCGGCGCCAACCGAACCCAGGCGGGAAGCTTTCCTGGTGGCTTTAGGCGAGCGGGTGCGCCGCCTCAGAGCCATACGCGGCATGACGCGCAAGGGTCTGTCGCAGGTAACGGGAGTGTCGGAACGGCATCTGGCCAATCTGGAGCATGGGGTGGGCAACGCGTCCATCCTGGTGCTGTTGCAGATTGCGCGCGCCTTCAACTGCGCGCTGGCCGAACTGGTGGGCGACGTCACCACGGAATCGCCCGATTGGTTGCTGATCCGCGAACTGCTCAGCGGCCGCACGGAATCTGACTTGCAACGCGCTCGCGAGGCGCTGACCCAGCTGTTTGGCGTGGGCGCGGGCGCGCAGCGGCCCAACCGCACGCAGCGCGTCGCGCTGATCGGGCTGCGCGGCGCGGGTAAATCCACCCTGGGCCAGATGCTGGCCGACGACCTGGGCTTTCCCTTTGTCGAGCTGAACCGCGAGATCGAGCGCGTGGCCGGGTGCAGCATTCTTGAAATCCATAACTTGTATGGCCCCAACGCCTATCGCCGCTACGAACGGCGCGCGCTGGAAGAGGCCGTGCAGATCTATCCCGAAATGGTGCTGGCCACCCCTGGCGGGCTGGTATCCGAGCCGGCCACGCTGAACCTGCTGCTGGCCCATTGCTACACGGTATGGCTGCGCGCCACGCCCGAAGAGCACATGGGCCGCGTCATGGCGCAGGGGGACTTCCGCCCCATGTCAGGCAACAACGAAGCCATGGCCGACCTTAAGCGCATTCTTGCCGGGCGCGAAGCCTTTTACGCCAAGGCGGACCTGACCTGGGTTACCAGCAACCTGGAAGTCCAGGAGAGCTTTGCCGGCCTGCGCACCCAGGTGCGCAAGGCCTGCGGCCTGCCGCTGTAAACCTGCACTTTTATGCATGTCTCGCTTGACGTGCGTTTTCGCCTGAACTAATCTGCATAATAATTCATGTGATGCAGTATTTTTCCTGTTCAGGCAGGGCGTACGAGGAGACACACCATGAGCAGCACCGCAAACGGGCATGACACCCGGCCCGAGGCCCGCGTTGATTTCCGCACCCGGCCCGACCTGTACCGCCACTGGCGCCTGACGTTTGACGGCCCCGTTGCAACGCTGGCCATGGACGTAGCCGAAGACGGCGGCCTGCGCCCCGGCTACAAGCTCAAGCTCAATTCCTACGACCTGGGCGTGGACATCGAGCTGCACGACGCGCTGCAACGCATTCGCTTCGAGCACCCGGAAGTGAAAAGCGTGGTGGTCACCAGCATGAAAGACCGCATCTTCTGTTCGGGCGCCAACATCTTCATGCTGGGTTTGTCGTCCCACGCGTGGAAGGTCAACTTCTGCAAGTTCACCAACGAAACGCGCAACGGCATTGAAGACTCCAGCCGCCACAGCGGCTTGAAGTTCATCGCAGCGCTGAACGGCGCCTGCGCGGGGGGCGGCTACGAGCTGGCGTTGGCCTGCGACGAAATCCTGCTGGTGGATGATCGATCATCGTCGGTGGCCTTGCCCGAAGTGCCGCTTTTGGGCGTGCTGCCCGGCACCGGTGGCCTGACCCGCGTGACCGACAAGCGCCGCGTGCGCCATGACCATGCCGACATCTTCTGCACGCTGGTTGAAGGCGTGCGTGGCCAGCGCGCCAAGGACTGGCGGTTGGTGGACGACGTGGTCAAGCCCGCCCGCTTTGAAGAAGCGGTGCGCGAACGCGCGCTGGCGCTGGCCGACACCAGCGACCGCCAGGCAGGCGAGCACGGCATTGCGCTGACGCCCATCGAACGTACCGAAACGCCCGACGGGCTGTCGTATCGCTACGTCGATATCCACCTTGATCGCGATAAGCGTCTGGCCACCTGGACCGTGCGCGCGCCCCAGGAACCGGTGCAATCCGAACTGGACGACATCGTTACGGCGGGCGCCGCGTGGTGGCCGCTGCAAATGGCGCGCGAACTTGACGACGCCATCTTGTCGATGCGCACCAACGAGCTGGACATCGGCACCTGGGTCTTCAAGACCGAAGGCGATGCCGACGCGGTGCTGGCCGCCGACGCCGCGCTGCAACGCCACGCCCAGCATTGGTTTGTACGCGAAACCGCCGGCATGTTGCGCCGTACGCTGGCGCGGCTGGATGTCACGTCGCGCAGTCTGTTCGCGCTGATCGAACCGGGTTCCTGCTTTGTGGGCACCTTGCTGGAGTTGGCGCTGGCCGCGGACCGCAGCTACATGCTGGACAACGATGCCGAACCGGATGCGCCCAACGCGCACATCGTCGTGGGCGAACGCAATTTCGGCGCCTATCCCATGGTTAATGGCCAAAGCCGCCTGCAACGCCGCTTTTATGAAGAGACCGCGCCGCTGGAAGCCGTGCGCGGCCGGGCCGGCCAGCCGCTGTCCGCCACCGACGCCCTGGAACTGGGCCTGGTGACCTACGCGCCGGACAGCATCGACTGGGACGACGAAGTGCGGATGATGCTGGAAGAGCGCCGCGCGCTATCGCCCGACGCGTTGACGGGGCTGGAAGCCAACCTGCGCTTCGGTGGCCACGAAACGATGGAAACGCGCATCTTCGGGCGCCTGACCGCGTGGCAAAACTGGATCTTCAACCGCCCCAACGCCGCCGGCGACAAGGGCGCGCTGAAGCTCTACGGCAAGGGCGAGCAGGCCACGTTCGACTGGAACCGCGTCTAAGCCCGTGCGAGCCTGAAACTCGGACTAAAACGCGGACGACAGCGCGGACCTGACAACAAACAAGGAGCGAGACATGTCTGGAATCAACTACACCGATAAGATCCCCAATAACGTCAACCTGTCCGGCGACCGCACCTTGCAACGCGCGCTGGAACACTGGCAACCCAACTACCTGCAATGGTGGCAAGACATGGGGCCGGATGGCTCGCACGGTTTTGACGTGTACCTGCGCACCGCCGTCAGCGTTGAACCCGACGGCTGGGCCAACTTCAACCACGTGCGCATGCCGGATTACCGCTGGGGCATTTTCCTGGCGCCGCAAGACGGCCAGCGCAAAATCCACTTTGGTGAAAACATGGGCCGCGACGTCTGGCAGGACGTGCCCGGCGAGCATCGCGCCAACCTGCGCCGAATCATCGTGACGCAGGGCGACACCGAACCCGCGTCGATCGAGCAGCAACGCCATCTGGGCCTGACCGCGCCGTCGCAGTACGACCTGCGCAACCTGTTCCAGATCAACGTCGAAGAAGGCCGCCACCTGTGGGCCATGGTGTATCTGCTGCATCGCTACTTTGGCCGCGACGGCCGCGAAGAGGCCGATGCGCTGTTGCAGCGCACGTCGGGCGATGCCGACAACCCGCGCATCCTGGGCGCCTTCAACGAAAAAACGCCGGACTGGCTGGCGTTCTACATGTTCACGTACTTCACCGACCGCGACGGCAAGTTCCAGCTATGCGCGTTGGCCGAGTCCAGCTTCGACCCGCTGGCGCGCACCACGAAGTTCATGCTGACGGAAGAAGCGCACCACATGTTCGTGGGCGAATCGGGCATTTCGCGCGTAATCCAGCGCACTTGCGAAGTCATGAACCAGTTGAAGACGGACGACCCGGAAAGCGTGCGTGCCGCCGGTGTGATCGACCTGCCCACCATCCAGCGTTACCTGAACTTTCACTACAGCGTCACCATCGATCTGTTCGGCGCCGACCAATCTTCCAACGCGGCCATCTTCTATGGCTCGGGCCTGAAGGGCCGCTACGAAGAGTCCAAGCGCACCGACGACCACCAGCTCAAGAACGACACCTACCGCGTGCTGACCGTCAACAACGGCAAGCTGAACGAGGTCGAGGTGCCGATGCTGAACGCGCTGAACGAAGTGCTGCGCGATGATTTCATCCGCGACTCGGTGGCGGGTGTCGGCCGCTGGAACAAGGTCATTGAGAAAAGCGGCATCCCGTTCCGGCTGCACGTGCCGCACAAGGCGTTCAACCGCCAGATCGGCACGCTGGCGGGCATACGCATGTCGCCCGAAGGCGAAATCCTGTCTGAATCGCAATGGCAGGCCAACAGCCACAAGTGGCTGCCCACGCCCGAAGACCGCGCCTTTGTGGCGTCGTTGATGGGGCGCGTCACCGAACCGGGCAAGTTCGCCAACTGGATCGCGCCGCCCGTCATGGGCGTCAACCGCCAGCCGGTCAATTTTGACTACGTCCGTTTCAACTGAAGGCGAAGAGGGCGGCGCGTGCGTGCCGCCCGCCCGCGCATTGGGAAGACCGCGATGAACGCCCCATTACCCGTAGACGTGCTCAAGCAGCACCTGATCGACCCCGAGATCTGCATCCGCTGCAATACGTGCGAAGAAACCTGCCCGGTCGACGCCATCACGCACGACGCCAACAATTACGTGGTGGACCCGGATGTCTGCAATGGCTGCATGGCCTGTGTGCCGCCGTGCCCGACCGGGTCGATCGACAACTGGCGGTTGATGGTGCGCAGCGAAGCGTATTCCGTGCAAGAGCAGTTCGGTTGGGAAGAACTGCCCAAGGAAAAGGCGCTGCCGGCGGCGAGTCCGACATCGACGTCTATCGAAGGCGCCGACGCGTCGTTGGATTCGCCATTGACGCAGGCTTCCGAATCGCTTGCGGCAGCGCCCGCGCAAGCGTCGTTCACGCCGGCCGGTGCGTCGGTGCCACCATGGTCGGCGGCGCATCCCTACGTCAACCTGTACACGCACAAGGCGCCGATGACGGCCACGGTGGTGGGCAACTACCGAGTCACCGGCGCCGACACCGAAAGCGATATCCACCACATCGTGCTGGACTTTGGCGAACTGCCGTTTCCCGTGCTGGAAGGGCAATCCATCGGCATTCTTCCGCCCGGGGTGGACGCCCAGGGCCGGCCGCATCATGCCCGCCAGTATTCGCTGGCCAGCCCGCGCGATGGCGAACGCGCCGGTTACAACAACCTGTCCTTGACGGTAAAGCGCGTTACCGAAGACCACGGCGGCGCGGCGGCGCACGGCGTGTGTTCCAACTATTTGTGCGATCTGGCCAAGAACGACACCGTGCAGGTCATTGGCCCCTTCGGCCATACGTTCCTGATGCCGAACCACCCGCGCGCCAACCTCATCATGATCTGCACCGGCACCGGTTCCGCGCCCATGCGCGCCATGACCGAACGCTACCGGCGCCGCATCGACTCCGGCCAAAACGGCAGGCTGATGCTGTTCTTCGGCGCCCGCACCGAGCGCGAGCTGCCGTACTTCGGCCCGCTGATGAAGCTGCCGCGTGACTTCATCGACATCAATCTGGCGCTATCGCGAGAACCCGGCCAGCCCAAGCGTTATGTGCAGGATCTGATCCGCGATCGGGCGGCGCAAGTGTGCGATTTGCTGGCGGATCGCAACACCTGTATCTACGTCTGCGGCTTGAAGGGAATGGAAGTCGGCGTGCTGGACGCCTTGCGGGATGTGACGATGCAATCGGGGCAGGATTGGTCTATCCTGCATGAGGTGCTGCGCCGCGAAGGGCGCCTGCATTTCGAGACCTATTAGCGTCATTCACCAGCGTGACATACGTGAAGACCACGGCGCGCCTTGAGCGCGCCGCTTGTTTTCCGGGGGAAAAAAACAAATGAAGTTCGCTGAATTCAAGGACGGCATGCTGATCAAGGCCGGTCCCGTCACCGTCACCGAAGCCGAGATCCTGGAGTTTGCCCGCAAGTTCGACCCGCAATGGTTCCACACCGACCCGCAACGGGCGGCGGAAGGGCGCTGGGGCGGGCTGATTGCCAGCGGTTGGCATACTTGCGCGCTGGCGATGCGCATGGCGGTGGACGCCGCGCTGCACGATTCCGAATCGTTTGGTTCGCCCGGCCTGGGCGAAGTGCGCTGGCGCACGCCGGTGCGCCCCGGCGATACGTTGCGCCTGGAAGCGCGCGTGCAAGGCGCGCGCACGTCGTCATCGCGCCCGGACCTGGGCATCATCACGTGGGCCTGGACGGTCATCAACCAGCACGACGAAGGCGTGCTGGAACTGGATGCGACAAGCCTGTTTGATCTGTCGGGCGAAAACTAAGACGACGGGTCGGCGCGCCCCGCGTCCGGTGTGCCCAAAGAAAAACCGCCTTCATCCGAAGGCGGTTTTTGCATTCAAGCCGGCGAACCGGCCGGCGATCGATCCATCAAAGGATCAAGCCATCAATAGAACGCCTGGATGCCCGTTTGCGCGCGGCCCAGGATCAGGGCGTGCACGTCGTGGGTGCCTTCGTAGGTGTTGACCACTTCCAGGTTCACCAGGTGGCGGGCCACGCCGAATTCGTCCGAAATGCCGTTGCCGCCGAGCATGTCGCGAGCCAGGCGGGCAATGTCCAGCGCCTTACCGCAGGAATTGCGCTTCATGATGGACGTGATTTCGACGGCGGCGGTGCCTTCGTCCTTCATGCGGCCCAAACGCAGGCAGCCTTGCAGGGCCAGCGTGATTTCGGTTTGCATGTCGGCCAGTTTCTTCTGGATGAGCTGGTTGGCGGCCAACGGGCGGCCAAACTGCTTGCGGTCCAGCGTGTACTGGCGAGCGGTGTGCCAGCAGGCTTCGGCGGCGCCGACAGCGCCCCAGGCGATGCCGTAGCGGGCCGAGTTCAGGCAGGTGAACGGACCCTTCAGACCGGACACGCCGGGCATCATCTGATCTTCGGACACTTCAACTTCGTCCATGACGAGTTCGCCGGTGATCGACGCGCGCAGGCCGACCTTGCCATGGATGGCCGGGGCCGACAGGCCCTTCATGCCCTTGTCCAGGATGAAGCCGCGGATCTTGCCGTCGAAGTCGCCGCCAACGCACTTGGCCCACACCACGAACACGTCCGCGATGGGCGAGTTGGTGATCCACATCTTGTTGCCGGAAATCTTGTAGCCGTCGGACGTCTTGACGGCGCGGGTTTCCATGCCGCCGGGGTCGGAACCGTGGTTGGGTTCGGTCAGGCCGAAGCAGCCGATCCATTCGCCGCGAGCCAGCTTGGGCAGGTACTTCTGCTTTTGCGCTTCGCTGCCGAATTCGTTGATGGGCACCATCACCAGCGACGACTGCACGCTCATCATCGAGCGGTAGCCCGAGTCGATGCGTTCGACTTCGCGGGCGATCAGGCCGTAGCTGACATAGTTCATGCCGGCGCCGCCGTATTCTTCAGGAATGGTGGCGCCCAGCAGGCCGAGTTCGCCCATTTCCGAGAAGATTTCCGGATCGGTCTTCTCGTTGCGGAAGGCGTTCAGCACGCGGGGGGCAAGCTTGTCCTGCGAATAGGCATAGGCGGCATCGCGCACCATGCGTTCTTCTTCGGTCAGTTGCTGGTCCAGCAACAGGGGATCTTGCCATTGAAAAGAAGGATTCGAGGACATGCTGGGTCTCCGCTATGGATTTCCGTATTCGGAATCTAGAAAGTTTAAACCTAAAATAATTCGGGCGGCAAGTTCGGGTTTCCGAGGGCGGCGCGCCTGGGCGCACCGCCGTATTTGCCGGCCCGATCGGGAGTTCAGTGCTGAGCTTTCAGCGCCGCGTCGCGGATCTTTTCCAAGGTCGTCGACGGGGTGATGGTTTCGGGGTCGATGAAGCAATGCAGGATGGCGGGCTTGCCGCTGGCCAGCGCGCGTTCGAAAGCCGGGCCGAATTGTTCGGTGGTTTCGACGCGTTCACCGTGGCCGCCGAAGGCGCGCGCGTAGTCGGCAAAGTCGGGGTTTTTCAATTCGGTGGCGGACACGCGGCCGGGGTAGTGCTTTTCCTGGTGCATGCGGATCGTGCCGTACATGCCGTTGTCGACCAGCACCACGATGATGGGCAGGTCGTACTGGACGGCGGTGGCAAATTCCTGGCCGTGCATCAGGAAGCAGCCGTCGCCCGCAAAGCAGACGACGGTCTTGTCGGGCCACACGCGCTTGGCGCCAACCGCCGCCGGCAGGCCGTAGCCCATCGAGCCCGACGTGGGCGCCAGCTGCGTGCCAAAACGCGTGAAGCGGTGGAAGCGATGCAGCCAGGTGGCGTAGTTACCGGCGCCGTTGGTCATGATGGCGTCGGCCGGCAGCGTCTTTTCCAGATAGGCCATGACCTGGCCCATTTGCAGCGCACCCGGGGTGGTGATGGTTTCGGGGTCGCTCCATTTCAGGTAGGACTCGCGCATGGCCTGCGTGCCTTCAGCCCACACGGGCTTGGCCGGCGCTTTCAGGCCGCCCAGCGATTCGGCGAACGCGGCGGGCGACGTGTTGATGGCCAGCGTGGCGCGGTAGACGCGGCCCAGCTCGGCAGTGTCGGGATGCACGTGCACCAGTTTTTGCTTGGGCACGGGAATGTCCAGCAGCGTGTAGGCCTGGCTGGGGTTTTCCGACATGCGGCCGCCCACCAGCAGAATCAGGTCGGCGTCGGCCACGCGCTTGAGCAGCGCCGGGTTGATGCCCAGACCCACGTCACCGATAAAGCACGGGTGGTCAGCCGGGAACAGCATCTGGCGGCGGAACGACACCGCCGTGGGCCGCGCATGGCGCTGCGCGAAGTCGGCAAACTGCTGCACCGCGCGGGCGTCCCAGCGGGTGCCGCCCAGGATGGCGACGGGATTCTTGGCGTCGGCCAGCAGCTTTTCCAGGTCGGCCAACTGGCCGGCCGTGGGGGACGATTCGATCAATTCGTAGCGCGGGGCGTCGGCCACCTTGGCGGCTTCGACCAGCATGTCTTCGGGCAGCGCGATCACGACGGGGCCGGGACGGCCGGACGTGGCGATGTGGAACGCGCGCGAGATCAGTTCGGGGATGCGTTCGACCTGATCGATCTCGGTGACCCACTTGGCCTGCGTGCCGAACACGGCGCGGTAGTCCATTTCCTGGAAGGCTTCGCGTTCGCGCATGCCGCGTTCGATCTGACCCACGAACAGAATCATCGGCGTGGAATCCTGCTTGGCGATGTGCACGCCGGCCAGCGCGTTGGACGCGCCCGGGCCACGGGTCACCATGCAGATACCGGGTTCGCCGGTCAGCTTGCCGTGCGCGTCGGCCATCATGGCCGCGCCGCCTTCCTGACGGCACACCGTCACTTTGATGTCCGCGTCATGCAGGCCGTCCAGCACCGCCAGGTAGCTCTCGCCGGGAACGCAGAAAACGTGTTTGACGCCCTGGGCGACCAGTTGGTCGACCAGAATGTGACCGCCAAGGCGGGAATCTTGCTGAGACATGGTGGGGTGTCGTGGGTAGCCGAGGATAAGACTCCCGAGGATATGTGCCCTGGCCGCACAACGCAATTGATAAAATTGCACAATCTATTGATTCCCCGGCACGTAGTGCCCTGTTGGCTTTCAGGCAGTTTGGTCCATGAGAAACGGCATCCCCAATTTGACCGCCTTGCAGGCGTTCGAGGCATCGGCCCGGCTGGGCAGTTTTTCGCGGGCGGCCGAAGAACTGTCCCTGACGCACAGCGCCGTCTACCGCCAGGTTGCCAGCCTGGAAGCGCGCCTGGGCGTGCAACTGTTCACCCGGGTACGCCGTCGCATCGTGCTGACCGATCACGGTGCCGAATACGCGGGACGCATCCGCCACCATCTGGATCAGATTGAAAAAGACACCTTCGGGCTGGTCAGCCGTACCGGCATGGGGCGCAGCATCCATATCGCCGTGGTGCCCACGCTGGCCACCACCTGGCTGATCCCCCGGCTGGCCGATTTCCAGGAGGCGCACGCGAACATCACCGTCAGCCTGTCGGTGCGCACCTTGCCGTTTCAATTCAAGGACCAGCCGTTTGACGGCGCGCTGTATCACGGCGATGGCCTGTGGCCGGGCACCCAGGGCGTGCTGCTGTTTCCCGAGCGCGAATTGGTGCCGGTGTGCGCGCCCGCGTTAGCGGCGCGGGCGGCCAAGACGGCCGAGGCCGGCGTCAGCGTGCTGGCCGGCATGACACATCTGCATCTGGCGTCGCGGCCGGACGCCTGGCGCCAGTGGTACGGCGCAAACAACCATCTTTATGGCCCGCAGGCGGCGGGCGGCCCGCGCTATGAACTCTTCACCATGGTGATGGCGGCGGTGCAGGCCGGCTTGGGGGTGGGGCTGATGCCGCGCTTTCTGGCGCAGCCGGCGTTGGACCAGGGCACGCTGGCGATGCCGGTGCCGCAGTCGCTGACCGTCAGCCAGGGGTATTACTTTGGCTATCCGCAGCGCAGCGAACGTTCCGACGCGCTCAAGCTGTTCGAAGCCTGGCTGAAGTCCGCGGCGGCGGGCGTCGGGGAACGATAACCGCCGTCGTCCGAACGGTCTAGAATGCCGCATTCTTATGTCGACTTCCCGCCCGCCCTTAGCATCCCAAGCCGATATCGACGCCTTCATCGACGCCGTGTGGCTTGAAGACGGCCTGTCCGCCAACACGCTGGCCGCCTACCGCCGCGACCTGACGGGCTTTGCCCGCTGGCTGGAAGACCCCGACGCCTACGCCCGCGAAATGGCCGACCGCTATGGCGCTGCGGCGGGCGAGCACGCGTTGCCGGTCGGGCAAGCCAAGCCGCTGTCCAAGGCAGACAAGGCCGACATCGAAGCCTGGTTCGCCTTCCGCCACGAAGAAACCCGCGCCACCACGGCCAACCGCCGCCTGGCCGCGCTGCGGCGCTTCTTTGCCTGGGCACGGCGCGAACACCGCGCCGAACGCGACCCCTGCCTGACCTTGATTGCGGCCAAGCAGCCACCGCGCCTTCCCAAGACCTTGTCCGAGCAACAGGTGGATGCGTTGCTGCGCGCACCCGATGCCACGCAGCCGCGCGGCCTGCGCGACCGCGCCATGCTGGAAACGCTGTACGCGACCGGCTTGCGTGTGTCCGAACTGGTGGGCGTGCGGGCGCTGGATGTCAGCTTGAACGAGGGCGTGGTGCGCGTGGTGCTGGGCAAGGGCGGCAAGGACCGCCTGGTGCCGCTGGGCGCCGAGGCCGCCCACTGGATCGACCAGTACCTGAAGACCGCGCGCCCCGAACTGGCGGCGGGCCGGCAGAGCGACGCGCTGTTCATTACCGGCCGCGCCGAAGCCATGTCGCGGCAAGCGTTCTGGCAATTGGTGAAAAAATACGCGCTGCGGGCCGACATTCATGCACCGCTGTCGCCACACGTGCTGCGCCACGCGTTCGCCACACATCTGCTGAACCATGGCGCAGACCTGCGCGTGGTGCAGATGCTGCTGGGCCACGCCGATATTTCCACCACGCAGATCTACACGCACGTGGCGCGTGAACGCCTCAAGGCGCTGCACGCCGCCCACCATCCGCGCGGTTAGCCGCCCGCCGACGCCCGCTCTTAGCCCCGTTTTCGGCCCCGTTCTTGTTCCTCTTCTTCCCCATCACAACCCGGCCTATCCATGAGCAAAGCCCGCCACGTTTCGGAAACCCCCGCCACCCAGCTCCTCAAGCAGCACAAGGTGCCCTACACCGAGCACACCTACGACTACGTCGACCATGGCGGCGCCGGTGAAGCCGCGCGTCAGCTGGGCCTGGACCCGCATGCCGTCGTCAAGACGCTAGTGATGGAAGACGAATCGGCCAAGCCCTTGATCGTGGTGATGCACGGCGACCGCGAGGTCTCCACGAAGAACCTGGCGCGCCAGGCCGGCTTGAAAAAAGTCGAGCCGTGCAAGCCCGAGGTGGCGCAGCGGCATTCCGGCTACCAGGTGGGCGGCACGTCGCCGTTCGGCACGCGCAAGAAAATGCCGGTGTGGGTGGAAGCCGATGTGTTGACCTACCCCGTGGTCTATATCAACGGCGGCAGGCGCGGCTACCTGATCGGTATCGACCCCAACGTGCTGGTCACGGTGCTGGGTGCAAAGCCGGTGTCGGTGGCGTTGGAATAAAGCGGGGAAGGGCGTTGCGGGCCGGCCGGTCAAAACGCCTTGGTCGCGGCGCTTGGTTCCGATGCCGATGGCTCCAGCATCTTTTGGTAGGCGCTGTAGTAACAGGCCGCCGCCGCGCGCGCGTGGCCCAGCATGCGGACTCGCACCAATTCGGTGTCGCCGGATAAAAAGGCTTCGTATAGTCCGCGCATGCCTTGCAGGATGATGCTGCGGACCTGCTCGTCGTCCATTGTCACCAGCCGCACCACCTGCACGTGGTCGATGTAGCGGGATATCACCACGGCCAGTTCGCGGTTGGGCACCATGGTCAGCCAGGCCCAACGAAAGTGCGCGTTGCGCCGCATGAATTCGTCGATGTCGGTACGCGCGTGCGCGGCTTCGGCCTGCTCCAGCGCCTCTTTCATTTCTGCCAGGCCCTTGGGGCCGGCGTGCACCGAGGCCGACGCCGCCGCCGCGGGTTCCAGCAGCGTCCGGATCTCGAAGATCTCGTTCATTTCCGCCAGCGTGAAGCGGCGCAGCACGAAGCCGCGCGCCGTGCCTTCAAGCAGGCCCTCGCTTTTCAATTGCATCAGCGCTTCGCGCACCGGCATGCGCGACACCTCGAGCTCTTCAGCAATATCGTGATCCACCAGCCGGTCTTCCAGGCGGATCAGCCCCATCTGTATGCGCTCGCGGACGATGCCATACACCCGCTCGCGCAGGTTCGGCTTGCGCGCCTCGTCTCTGGTTCTGCTTGTCGCCTTCATTGCCATCCGCTTTGCCTTGACGGCCTTGTTCGCTGAATCGTCGGTTTGTTTACTTGCGTAGCCCCGGGCTCGCATCGCGGCTTGCCTGGAATTCGCAGCAGGGCGCGCCCATGCTGGCGCACCGCGTCTCGCGATACGTGTTGGCGTGGCCCGCGACCAGTGCGCTGACGGCCTCCAGCATACCTGTAATCGCATGGCAGACCGGGCGGTCAGACCCCGCCACGGCGGTCGCAAAAGGGCTGTTTTTTACCGTCAGTACGGGCAGGCCTGCCTCGTCCAGCCGCAGTTGCCAGACGCCCCAGCCCAGATCGGCGGCCGCCTGCGCCATCACTTGCAGGAAAGGGCCAGGGTCCCGCGCGCCGCTGGCCTGATAGGCGCGCGCCGAGGCGCCGCCATGGTCGCGTACCGATGCTTGCAAGCTGGCCAGGGCCTGTTCGCGCTGGGCCGGGGGCAGGGCGGTGAACAGCCCCATCAGCACGTCGGCGCGCAGCATGACGTAGCGGCGGTCGGCATCCAGGATGGCGCCCGCATCGTGGTCCCACACCAGCCGTTCTTGAAGTTGTCCCATTGCGTTATTCCCACGTGGTTCGCGCCCATCGCGCCGTTTTGGGGCGTCGCGATGCAGCGTCTTACCCCGGGGTTACCCTAAACAATATATTGTTTTTAGTGGATATAAGCCGCTGATACTAGGGTAAATAATTAGTTTAAAGTTCAAGTACTAGTGCTTAAATTCACAACAGTATACTGTTCGCGCGGCGGTGCCGGGCGCCTTTGCAACGATTCCGAGATCGGAGGCCGTTCATGATTCACGCATGGTGGGTACGGGGGGTGGGCAGGACGCTGGCGTCCTGTCTGGTGGTGTGCGGCACGCTGTTTGCAACGTCCGCCGGGGCGCAGGCCGACAAGCCGGCGCCGTCGGATGAACTGAAGATCGCGTATCCGGTGGACGTGCCGTCGTGGGACCCCACCGCCGTCACCTTCCCGGCGGGGCAGTCGCTGTACAAGGCGGTTTTCGATTCGCCCTTGTTCATCGATGGCGACTTGAAGCTGCAACCCGCGCTGATCAAAAGCTGGCGCTGGCTGGACGACAAAAACATGCGGCTGGCCATCGTCCTGCGCGACGACGCCACCTTTCATGATGGCTCCAAGCTAAGCACCGATGATTTCAAGTTCAGTTTCCTGGACCGCCCCAAACGCGACAAGCGCCTGGCCATCAACGGCTTTTTCGGCGCGTTGCAAGACATCCAGATCGGCAGCCCCACCGAGGCCACGCTGGTGTTTTCCACGCCGACGCCCACGGCGCCGAACTACCTGGGCTTCCTGACGTCGTACATCCTGCCGCGCGCCTACCTGGAAAAAGTCGGTGAAGACGGCTTCCAGGCGGCGCCCATCGGGGCGGGGCCGTACAAGGTGGTGCGCTATGAACGCGGGTCGCGCGTGGTGCTTGAAGCGTATGACAAGTACTGGGGACCCAAGCCCGCCATCAAGCGCGTGGTGTTTGAATTCGTGCCCGATTCTTCCGCGCGCGTCGCCATGCTGGAATCGGGCCGCGCCGACGTGGCGGTGCAGATTCCACTGCGCGAGGTCAATCGCCTGAACAAGCAGCCCGCGCTGAAGGCCGAGGTTTATCCGTATAGCGAAATCTTCATTCTTCAGATTCCCAGCTACGTGCCGGAATTTCAGAATGAGCACGTGCGGCGCGCCTTGCACCTTGCGATCAACAAGCAGGCCATTTCCAAGGCCTTCTACGCCAGCGTCGCCAAGCCGCTTTCCGTGCTGGCCACGCCGGGCTCTGCCGGCGACGTGGCCGGTTTCAACTATGCGTTCGACAAGGCGGCCGCGCAGGCCGAGCTGGCCAAGGCGGGATACGGCCCGGACAAGCCTTTGACGATCCAGTTCCTGTCCACCAACAACACCTTTCCCAGCGACTACGAGATGGCGCGCGCCATCGTGCAGATGTGGTCGCAGATCGGCGTCCAGGCCAACTTGCAGGAAATCACCCTGGCCAAGTATCTGGAACTGAGCCATTCGTCGAAAGTGCCGGGCGTGATGCTGTACAGCTGGGCCAATGCCACGGGCGACCCGGAAATCTTCGCGGGCAAGATCCTGGACCCGCGCTTGCGTTTCTCGACCTGGAAAGAACCCGAGCTGGCCAAGACCATCGACGGGCTGGCCGCCCAGGGCGACCCTGACAAACGCATGCAGGGCTATCGCGATCTGGCGCGTCAGGCCACGGAACATGCCTGGAGCCTGCCGCTGCTGCAATCGGTGGCCACCGTAGCGTCCAAGACGTCGGTGGACATGAAGGTCTACCAAACCGGCTACATCCTGCCCGCGACGTACCGCTGGAGCCGCTGATGTGGGCAGCGCTGGTATCCCACTTTGTGCGCCGCCTGGCCGTGGCGGTGCCCACGATGCTGGCGCTGTCCGTCGTCGTGTTCGTGGTGCTGCGACTGTTGCCCGCGGACCCGCTGGGCATGATGCTGCCGCCCAGCGCCACCAGCGCCGAGGTCGATGCCCTGCGTCACACCATGGGGCTGGACCGATCGCTGGTCGTGCAGTACGGCATCTGGCTGGGGCAGGTGCTGCACGGCGATCTGGGGCGGTCCATCAGTTCGGGGGCGCCGGTCACGCAGTTGATCGCCACCACCTTGCCCGCCACGCTGGAACTATCGATTGTGGCGCTGATCATGGCGTTGGCCATCAGCGTGCCGGGCGGTCTGCTGTTGTACGTCTTGCATGACCGCCGCGGCGAACTGGTCGCCGACACGGGGCTGGTGCTGCTCATATCCATTCCCGGCTTCCTGTGGGGCATTTTCCTGATGCTGGCCTTCGGTGTGCATTGGCCGCTACTGCCATTCTCGGGCCGCTTCAGTTCCGACGTGGAACTGGCAGGGCCCACCGGCTTCGTGCTGATGGACTTCCTGTTGCAGGGGCGCTGGCACGCCTGGGCGGACGCGGCCTCGCACCTGGTGCTGCCGGCCTTGGCGCTGGCGCTGGGCTTCAGCCCGCTGATCGTGCGCGTGCTGCGCGCCAGCTTGCTGGAAGCCAGCCACGAGCAATACGTGGCGGTCGCGCGGCTGCGCGGCCAGCCGGAACGGCGCGTCATCCTGCGGCACATGCTGCGCAATGCGTTCCTGCCCACGCTGACGCTGATCGGCGTGCAGTTCGGCTTTCTGTTCGGTGGCACCTTGCTGATCGAAATGATCTTCTCGTTCCCCGGCATGGGCAACATGATGGTGCAGGCCGTACGCAACCATGACTTGCCGCTGATCCAGGGTATTTCGCTGGTCTTCTGCGCGGTGATCCTGCTGATCAATGCCAGTGTGGACTGCCTGTATGCCGTAATCGACCCCCGTCTGAGAGACCACTGATGACGACGCTGAATATTCAGGCGGCCCCGGTCGCTGCCCGCCTGTCGGGCTGGTGGGCGGCGTTGCGCGCATCGCCCAAGGCCGCGCTGGGCGGCGCCATCGTGCTGGCGCTGCTGGCCATCGCGATCTTCGCGCCCGCCATCGCGCCCAACGATCCGCTGTCGCAAGACCTGTTGTCGCCCTTGCTGCCGCCGGCATGGGCGCCGGACGGGCTGGCGCAATACCCGCTGGGCACCGACAGCCTGGGCCGCTGCGTGTTGTCGCGGTTGATCTTCGGCACGCGCGTGGCCTTGTGGGTGGGCCTGTGCGCGGCCACGGGCGCGATGCTGGTCGGCTGTGTCCTGGCGTTGGTGGCCGCTTACTTCGGCGGGCGCGTGGACAAGGCCATCGGTTATCTGGTTGACCTGTGGATGTCGTTTCCGCCCGTGGTGCTGTCGCTGATCCTGATGGTGGGGCTGGGAACCGGCGTGGGCAACGTGATCCTGGCCATTGTGCTGGTGGACTGGACGCGATTCTGCCGCGTGGTGCGCGCCGAAGCGCTCAAGATCCGCCGCAACGATTATGTGACGGCGGCGCGGCTGATGGGCTTCGGTCATATGCGCGTGATGCTGCGCGAGATGCTGCCCGGCCTGGTGCCGCTGATCCTGACGTTGTTCAGCCTGCAGATCGGCATTGCCATCATTGTCGAAGCCATCCTGAGCTTCGTCGGGCTGTCGGTGCCCGCCGACGTGGTGGCGTGGGGGGTGATGATCGCCGACGCGCGCAGCACCATGCAGGAAGCCATCTGGACCCTGATCGCGCCGGTTGCCGGCATTGTGTTGACGGTGTTCGGATTCAATTTGCTCAGCGACGGCATGCGCCAGATGCTGGATCCGCGCAAGCGTGCAAGGAATTGATCTCATGTCGCTGTTGAGCTTGCAGAACCTGACCCTGACCGTGGACGTCGACGTGGACGGCAAGCGCCTGCCCGCCGCCGTGCTGCGCGGTATCGACCTGGACATTCCCGAAGGCCGCATGCTGGGCCTGGTCGGCGAATCCGGCGCGGGAAAAAGCATGGTGGGCCGCATGGTGGCGGGCAACTTGCCGCCCGGCTTCAAGATCACGCAAGGCACGATTCATTTTCGGGGGCAGGACTTGAACCGCCTGCCGCCCGCGCAGCGCCGCGCGATGTTGGGGCGGCAGATTGCGTTCATTCCGCAAGAGCCGCTGTCGGGCCTGAATCCCGCGCTGACGGTGCGCCAGCAGTTGTTCGAGCACCTGCGCCATGTCGGCATTCCGGCCGCCCAGCGCGACGCCTATGCCTGCGCGCGCTTGCAGGAAGTGGGCCTGGCCGATGCCACGGCCATGCTGGCCCGCTATCCGCACCAGATGTCGGGCGGGCAGTGTCAGCGCATCCTGATCGCCATGGCGTTTTGCGGCGACCCGGCGCTGATCTTCGCCGACGAACCGACCACCGCGCTGGACGTCATCACGCAGGCGCAGATCATGCGGGTGCTGGCCGATCAGCAGCAACGCCACAAGACGTCTGTCGTGCTGGTCACGCATGATCTTCGGCTGGCCGCGCACGTGTGCGACACCATCGCCGTGCTGTACGCGGGCGAGGTGGTCGACGTCGGGTCGGCACGGCAGGTGCTGGACGAGCCGCTGCATCCCTACACGCGCAGTCTGAAGGAATCCGCGCCCGGCATGATGGCGCCGACGCGGCCGCTGCGCACCTTGCCGGATTTCATGCCCGGCCTGCGGGACTTTGCCACGCTGCGCGGCTGCCGGTTTGCATCGCGCTGCCCGTCGCGGCAAGCGGTATGCAGCGAACGCGCCATCGGCTTGCTGGATCGTGGCGGTGAGCGCGCGGCGCGCTGCCTGCCGTCCATCCCCCCATTGGGCACATCCTCCGACGAGGACGGCGCGGCATTCCTGCACTTGCGCGCCAAGCCCGCCACGCGCGCGGAGCCTGTCGTGACGCTACACGACGTGGCGTTGAGCTACCCCGGCCGCGCGCGCCTGTTCCGCGCCAGCACGCCGCTGCAAATCCTGCATCCCTTGTCGCTGTCGGTCGCGCACGGGGAATTCCTGGGCATCGTGGGCGAAAGCGGCAGCGGCAAGACCAGCCTTGCGCGGCTGATCGCCGGCATGATTCCACCCACGTCGGGCCGCATCGCGTATGCCGCGTCCACGGGTACCCCCCGCGCCGCACCCGTGCGGGTTCCGCTGGCGGACCCGCGCGATGTGCAACTGGTGTTTCAGAACCCGGATTCGGCGCTGAACCCCCGCCGTACCGTCGGGTCGCTGGTGACGCAGATACTGGAAGGCGCGCCGCTGGGCGCGACATCGGAAACGGGGCGCGCGGCGCGCTTGAATACCGCGCTGCGCTTGCTGGCATCCGTGGGCATGCCGCCGGACGCCGTCACCCGCTTGCCCTCGCAACTGTCGGGCGGTCAGAAGCAGCGCGTCAACATCGCGCGCGCGCTATGCGTCACACCGCGCCTGATCGTGGCGGACGAAATCGTGTCGGGCCTGGACGTGTCCGTGCAGGCGCTGATCTTGAACCTGCTGTTGCGGTTGAAAGAAGAGTTGGGCATTGCGCTGGTGTTCGTGTCGCATGACCTTGCCGTGGTGCGCTACCTGTGCACCCGCGTGCTGGTGCTGCACCAAGGGCGCATCGTGGAGCAGGGGCCGGTTGACGACGTCTTTGACCAGCCACGGCACGCCTATACCCGCGCGCTGATCGCGGCGGTGCCCCCGGATTCCGCCAGCCGCGCGTGGGCGCCGATACCCGCTGGCGCCATGCGCGAGCCGAACGCCGCGCAGGCCGCCGCGGCTTGACCGCAAAGCCGAACGGCACAACGAAACGCACAACGAAACGCACAACGAAATGCAAACCGAAATGCACAACGGAACGCAGGAGACGCTATGACGAACGATTCCGCTCAACAAGGGTTCGGGCATCTGGTCGCGCCGGATCAAGTGCACCGCGACTTGTACACGGACCCCGAGGTGTATCGCGCCGAGCAGGCGAGGCTGTGGACGCGCGCCTGGGTGTATGTCGGCCATGAAAGCCAGACGCCCGCCGTGGGCGACTACACCACTACCGACATCGCCGGACAGTCGATGATCATGCTGCGCAGCAGTGCCGACGAGGTCGTCGTGTTGATGAACCGGTGCGCGCACAAGGGTAGCCAGCTGGTGCACGAACGCCAGGGCAATTGCGGCAAGGTGCTGCGTTGCCCGTATCACGCGTGGTCGTACCGGCTGGACGGAAGCTTGTTGTCCATCCCGCTGAAGAACGATTACGAAGGCACCAACCTGTCCGCATGCCCGTCCGGAAAGGGCCTGGCATCGCCGGGGGGCTGCGTCAACTACAAGGGCTTTGTCTTTGCGCGGATCAGCGAAGACGGGCCGGACTTTGCCAGCTATTTCGGCGAGGCGCTGGCCACGCTGGACAACATGGTGGCGCGGTCCCCGGACGGCCAGTTGTCGGTGCTGGGCGCGCCGCTGCGCAACCGGATCGGATGCAACTGGAAGCTCTATCTGGAAAACGTCAACGACACCGTGCACCCGATCTCGACGCACGAGTCGGCCGCCAGCGCCGCCAAGCACGTGTCGCAAAGCCTGCCCGAAGACGGCGACACCGTCTTGGCGATGGAGCAGCTGCTGCCGTTTGGCGCGGGCTACAGCTTTTATTCCGAGATGGGCGCGCGCGTGCTGCCGCACGGCCACAGCATCCTGGGCACCAAGTTCAGCATCCATACCGGCTACGCGCCGCTGCCCGACTATCAAGCCGAACTGGAAGCGCGCCATGGCAAAGAGGGCGCGCAACAGATCCTGGCGTTCTCGCCGCAGAACACCGTGCTGTATCCCAGCCTGGCGGCCAAGGCATCGCCCATGATCCTGCGCGTGCTACGCCCGCTGTCGGTCAACGAGACCTTGATTGAAACCTGGGCGTTCGCGCCCCGGAATGCCCCGGCGCGGCTGCGCCAGCGCGCCGCATCCTACGCCCGGCTGGTGTTCTCGCCCATGTCGATCGTGGCGCATGACGACGTGCACCTGTTCGAAAGCCAGCAGCGCGGCCTGGCCTGCGACGGCAATGAATGGCTGAGCCTGCATCGCGGTTATCGCGAGGGCGAGATCCAGGCGGGCGCAAGTTCGATGGACAGCGGCAATAACGAATGGGTCATCCGCAACCAGCATCGCGGCTGGCTGAACCTGATGGGAGACGCGGCATGAATACCGCATTGATGCCACCGGAGCCGGCGGCCATGCAGCCGGCCCTGCACTCGGCTTTAAGCGCCTTCGTGTACCACGAGGCCATGCTGCTGGACACGCAGCGCTATGACGACTGGCTGTCGCTATACGCGCCGGACGGCCTGTACTGGATGCCCCTGTCGGCAGACCAGCCCATGCGGGACGAGTCGCCGTCGTTGCTCTATGAAGACCTGTTGCTGCTGCGCCTGCGGGTCGAACGCTATCGCAACCCGCGCGCGCATTCGCTGCATCCGGCCGTGCGCGGCCTGCGCATATTGCAAGCGCCGCGGGTTGAAGATGGCGAGCCGGGCGCGACGGTGCATCACACACGCACGAATTTTCTGTATGTGGAAACGCAAGGCGACGCGCAGCGCATGCTGGCCGCGACGGCGTATCACGCGGTCGAAGGCCGGCCCGGCGCGTTCAAATTGCGGATGAAAAAAGTGGTGTTGCTGAACGCCGATGCCTCGTTGCCGGCGATTCAGCTGCTGATGTAGCGGCTGCTTGCCCTGGTTTAACCGTGCACCAGCGCCCATAGCTTTTCGGCCACCGGCGCCATGTCCGTCGGCTGCCGAAACAGGCAGATCTCCAGCGGGATATCCCATTGCGGCCCGCCGGCGCGCACCAGCATGCCCTGCTGCAAATCGTCGCGCACCAGCATGTCGGGCAGCCAGGCAACGCCCCGGCCCTGTACCGCCATGGACCGCAGCAGCGTGGCATGCGGTCCCACAAAGGTTGGCTGGATGCGTTCGGCCGCCACGGGCTGGTGCCGCAACTGGCTGGCCACGATGCGGCCCAGGCCAGACGTGGTGCCATACGCCAGGAAGGGCACCGCGCCGTCGCCGTCCAGCGTATGCGCCGGCTGGTCCGGGGGGG
>NZ_JBLVOL010000036.1:26487-31431 GCF_053543755.1 Achromobacter semiaridum
GGGGGGGCGGGCGCGCCGCCTTTGGCCGGCGCGCTGACGGGCACCAGCACGTCGGTACCCAGGCACACCTTGGGATAGGCAAATTCATCCAGTCGGCTGGCTACCCGAGGATGACGGTGGCACAGCAGGAACTGCACGCGGCGCTGCGCCATCAGGTCTTCGCAGGCCTGGAAACTGTCGGACATCATCTGGATGGCGCCGACTTCCATATCGGCTTCAAGCCGCGTCAGCCATTTGGGGAAGAACGACAACGCCAGCAGATGCGTCGCGGCAAAGCGCAGGCTGGCGCCATGCTGCGCGTGCGCGGCCATGGCCTTGATGCGGGCGGCCTCCAGGTCGGCCATCACCTGCTTGAGCAGCGGCAGGAATTTCTGGCCCGCCGCGGTCAGGTCGGTGGGGTGGGTGCTGCGGTCGAAAAGGTCGGCGCCCACCCATTCCTCCAGCGCGCGGATGTGCCGGCTGAACGCCGGTTGCGCGATGGCGCGCGCTTCGGCCGCGCGTGAAAAGCTGCCTGTCTCGGCCAGGGCGCAAAAGTCCTCAAGCCAATTCATGTCCAAAGGTCGATTTCCGGGTCCCATGAGGTGTGTGCGCCGCAGCAAAAATAATTCTATGCAATTCGAGTATTGGACGGCCGCAAGGGGCTACCGCGATCATAAGCCATTCCCACACGTACAAGATACGGAGACGCAGCATGGCTTCCATCTCGAATTACCGCGGCATCATCCCGGCAATTTCCTGCCCCTTTACCCCCGACCATCGCATCGACGAGCCCGCGCTTCGCCGCCTGGCGTCGTGGCTGGCCGGGCATCATGGCGTGGTTGCCGTCATGACCAATGGCCACACCGGCGAGGTGTTCTCCCTGACCCCGTCCGAACGCACGCAGGTCACCCGCATCGTGGCCGACGAGCTGCGCGGCAAGTTGCCGGTGATCTCGTCGATTGTGTGCGAAGGCATTGCCGAGGCCACGGAACATGCCCGCGCCGCGCGCGAAGCGGGCGCTGCCGCGTTGGACGTCATGCCGCCTCATCACTGGCTGCGCTTTGGCTTCACGCCGGGGCACGCGCTGGATTATTTCGACGCCATACACCGTGCCGCGCCCGACCTGGACCTGGTGTGCCACGTGTATCCCGCGTGGACGCGGGCCTCGTATTCGTCGCAGCTGCTGGCCGATTTGGCCCGCCTGCCTTACGTGCAGGCGTTCAAGGTGGGCCAGCGCGACATGAACAAATATGCGCGCGACATCCAGGCGCTGCGCGACGCCGATGCATCCAAGGCCATCCTGACCTGCCACGACGAATACCTGCTGGCCTCGATGGTGCAGGGCGTGGACGGGGCGCTGGTCGGCTTCGCCACCTTCATCCCGCAGCTCATCATCGACTTGTGGGAGGCCGTCAAGGCGGGCGACCTGACGCGCGCCCAGCGGGTGCAGGCGTTGATCACGCCGCTGAAAGACGCGGTCTACGGCGGCGGCGAGCCCACCGGCGAGGCGCATGCCCGCATGAAGGCCGGCATGTATTTGGCCGGGGTGCTGGACAACGCTACCGTGCGTGCGCCCACCGAGGCGCCCGGCGATGCCGACATGGACGCATTGCGCGCGGCGCTATCGAACGCGAAGCTGCTGGCGCGCTAGCACCGATTGCACGCGTGGCGGCACGCAAGCAGGCGGATGGCCCGGCGCCATACCCCTGCACGATGCCGCAACGGACAATCAATAAGAGGAGACAAATCATGCAAAAAAGAATCGTGTTGCGCGGCCTGCTTGCGCTGTGCATCGGTCTTGCCGGGGGCGGGGTGCAAGGTCTGGCCCAGGCCCAGGACAGCTATCCGTCGCGCCAGGTCCGGTTTGTGATTCCCTTTCCGCCGGGCGGCACGCTGGATATGCTGGGCCGCGATCTGGCCCAGAAGCTTAGCGAGCAGACGGGGCAGACCTTCATCGTGGAAAACCGCTCGGGCGGCAACGGCATCATCGGCGCGGACGTGGTGGCCAAGTCGCCGGCCGATGGCTACACGCTGCTGTTCAACGCGTCCACCTTCACCACCGCGCCGATGACGATGAAATCGGTGCCTTACGACGTGGACAAGAACTTTGTGCCCGTGGCCATGGCGGGCAAGGCGCCGTTGTCCTTGTCCGTGAAAAAAGATCTGCCGGTGACGGATCTGGCCGGCCTGCTGACGTATGCCAAGCAGAACCCCGGCCGCCTGACTTTTGCCGTGGGTTCGATCGGGTCGGCCGGCCATCTGGCCACGGAATTGCTCAAGCGCCAAGGCGGCCTGGATTACACCGTGATCCCGTATCGCGGCACCTCGCCCGCGCTGCAAGACCTGGTGGGCGGGCGTATCGACGGCTTCATCGACCCGGTGCTGGGCGCGGTGTCGTACTACAAAAGCGGCATGCTGAAGATACTGGCCGTGACGTCCGAGGCGCGCTTGCCCAACCTGCCCGACGTACCCACCGTCAGCGAGATCTTGCCGGGCTATCAGTTCTATAGCTGGTACGGGTTGTGGGCGCCGGCCGGCACGCCGAAATCGGTCGTCGAGAAGTTGAACGCCGAGGTCAACAAGGCCCTGTCCTCGGGCATGACGACCAAGTACGAACAGCTGGGGGTGACGCTGACACCGGGCTCCGCCGTTGCGTTCGCGCAATTCCAGAAAGACGACATGGCGCGCTCGCTCAAGATCGTGCAAGAGGGGCGCATCCATGTCGAATGAGCGCGGCGTCGGCCTGGCCGTGGTGACCGGCGCCACGGGCGGCATCGGGCTTGCCATCGTGCAGCATCTGCTGAAGGCGGGGTGGCAGGTGGCCGGCCTGGACATCGGGCCGGCCGTGGCGCGGCATGACGCCTATCGCCACATCACGGTAGACCTGTGCGACGAGGCGGCCACGCGGGGTGCGCTGGACACGCTGAAGGATGCGCGGGCGCTGGTTCACGCGGCGGGCATATTGCGGGTGGGGCCCTTGGCGCTGATGGATCCGGCCGACGGCGAGCGGATGTGGAGGCTGCACGTGGATGTCGCGGTTCGCCTGGCGCAGATCCTGACGCCCGAGATGGCGGCGCGCGGTGACGGCCGCGTGGTGCTGATCGGCAGCCGCGTGGCGCAGGGCATGCCGGGTCGCAGCCAGTACGCGGCGTCCAAGGCCGCGCTGGGGGCGTTGGCGCGCAGCTGGGCCGCCGAGCTGGCGCCGCAGGGCGTGACGGTGAATGTGGTGTCGCCGGCCGCCACGCAGACGGCCATGCTGGATGACCCGGCGCGCGCGGCCAGCGCACCGCGCATGCCGCCGATTGGCCGGCTGATCCAGCCTGACGAAATCGCGGCGCTGGTGCACTTTCTGATGTCGCGCGAGGCGGCAGCGATCACCGGCCAGGACATCGCGATCTGCGGCGGCGCATCGCTGCCGCGCTGAACGCCTTGCGGCCCCGCGCGGGATACCACGCGTTGCCTACCGTACGCTTGGCTACCGCGCACGTGGTATCCCATTACCACCATGCGTCTTCACGGCGGGGGCACAATGGCCGCTACAACATCAAGAACCGGGCCCCACCACGTTGGGCGCGCAACCGGCCGCCCCTTATCCCAAGGAGACTTCCATGAGCAAAAGACTGTTGATGCTGGTCGGCGATTACGCCGAAGACTACGAAACCATGGTGCCGTTCCAGACGCTGTTGGCCGTGGGGCACACCGTGCACGCGGTCTGCCCGGACAAGAAAGCGGGCGACACCATTGCCACCGCCATCCATGACTTCGAAGGCGCACAGACCTACAGCGAAAAGCGCGGCCACAACTTTGCGCTGAATTTTGATTTCGCCCGTGTCGAACCGGCGTCCTACGACGGCCTGGTCATTCCGGGCGGCCGCGCGCCGGAATATCTGCGCCTGAACGAAAAGGTGCTGGATATCGTGCGTTATTTCGATCAGGCCGGAAAGCCGATCGCGGCCGTTTGCCACGGCGCGCAGTTGCTGGCTGCCGCCGGCATCCTGAAAGGCCGCACGTGCTCGGCGTACCCGGCGTGCGCACCGGAAGTGCGTCTGGCGGGTGGCACCTATGCCGAAATCGGCATCGACCAGGCCTATACCGACGGCAACCTGGTGACCGCGCCCGCCTGGCCCGCGCATCCGGCATGGCTGTCGCAATTCCTGGCGGTGCTGGGCACGAAAATCACACACTGACGGGACGCGCGCACAAAGGCTCCCGGGGCATGTGTTTGCCCCGGGAGCCTTCGTGTTCAAGCCATCAAGCGATCACCGGATCACGGGATCACGCCCCGGGAGCCTTCGTGTTCAACCGAACACGTCAGGTCGCGTCAGGCAAAGTCCAGCACGACCCGGCCTTCGATCTGCCCTTGCTTCATGCGGTCGAACACGCTGTTGATGTTCTCCAGCCTGTCCGTGGTGACAGTCGCGCGGACCTTGCCCTCTTCGGCGAATTGCAGCGATTCCTGCAAGTCCAGCCGCGAGCCCACGATGGAACCGCGCACGGTCACGCCATTGAGCACCATGTCGAAGATGGACAGCGGGAAGTCGCCCGGCGGCAAGCCGTTCAGCGCCACGGTGCCGCCGCGCCGCACCATGCCCAGCGCCTGCTCGAAGGCCTTGGGCGACACGGCCGTGATCAGCGCGCCATGGGCGCCGCCGATTTCCCGCTTCAGGTACGCGGCCGGGTCGGTCGTCTTGGCATTGACCGTGACTTCGGCGCCCAGGCGGCGGGCCAGATCCAGCTTGGCCTCGTCGATGTCCACGGCGGCCACGTTCAAGCCCATTGCGCGGGCGTATTGCACCGCCATGTGGCCCAGCCCCCCGATGCCCGAGATCACGACCCAGTTGCCGGGCCGCGTGTCCGTCATCTTCAGGCCTTTGTAGACGGTGACCCCCGCGCACAGTACGGGCGCAATGTCGACAAAGCCCACATTCTTGGGCAGCAGGCCCACGTAGTCGGGGGGGGCCAGCG
>NZ_JBLVOL010000036.1:31475-33550 GCF_053543755.1 Achromobacter semiaridum
AAGCCGCCGTTGACGGAGTAGCCGGCGTTCTGTTGCTGTTCGCACAGGGTTTCCCAGCCGCCCAGGCAGTGTTCGCAGTGGCCGCAGGCGGAATACAACCAGGGGATGCCGACGCGATCGCCTTCCTTCACATGGGTCACGCCCGCGCCCACCGCCACCACGTGGCCGACGCCTTCGTGGCCAGGAATGAAAGGCGGGTTGGGTTTGACGGGCCAGTCGCCCTGCACGGCATGCAGGTCGGTATGACAGACACCGCAGGCCTCGATCTTGACCAGCAGTTCGCCCGGCCCGGGTCGCGGTACCGCGACTTCCTCGATCACCAGGGGTTCACCAAATGCGCGCGCTACTGCGGCCTTCATGGTTTTGTCCATCTCTACCTCCGAAGTCAGGTCTGTTTCACCATGCTCGAACGGGGACAGCTTTTAATCCATGATTTATATCAACCCGTAGTTGATGGAAGACGATAGGAAACGTGTCGTTGCAGAATGGTTAGGCTCCGGTCTCAAAAATGGCGGGGTCGCGGGCCGCGTATTCAGGCATCAATGGGGCGGGGCAGGGCGCGGCGCATGGCGGCTGCGTGGCCATCTTGCAGCCGCCGCGCCAAACGTCGTACAGTGGTCCACCGCAGGCGCGCTGTTTGGCATGGCGCGCCGACCTTGCAGGAGCCCCCATGTGTGAAATCTTCATCCGCGCAAGCGAGCAGTCGTACGCGCCTGAAACCCGGTCCTTGCGCCTGCACGGCGTGGCAACCAGCTTGCGACTGGAACGGCTGTTCTGGCAATCCCTGGAAGAAATCGCGGGGCGCGACGGCATGCGCGTGACGCAACTGATCGAGCGCCTGTACGACGAACTGGTCGAATATCGGGGCGAAGCCGCCAACTTCACGTCGTTCCTGCGCGTGTGCTGCCTGCGTTATCAACTGCTGCAAGCCGATGGCCGGATTCCGCGCGACGCCGCGGTGCCGATCCAATCGCTGAACCCGCAAGCCGTGCTGCAAGGCCTGCCCGCTTCCATGTACGACGCTGAGCCGCTGCGCGCCAAACGCCGCGCCGCCGCGTAGCAAAACCGAATTACGCCGGCGAACGTCGCGCATTCAAGCGCCGCGCATCCAAAAGAAAAGGCCCGATCAGATCGGGCCTTTTCATTGCGCAGCGCTTAGCGGGTCAGGCGTTCAGCCGCCCGGTTGAATCGACGCCAGCGCCACTTCGTTCTGCACGATGCGGCGGATGCGCACCGCATCGCCAATCCGTGACAGCTTGCCTTGCGAATCCAGCAGCACGATGGCCAGGTCGCGGCCGTTGATGCGAGCCAGCATCACCAGGCATTCGCCCGCTTCGTTGATGTAGCCGGTCTTGGACACCTTGATGTCCCAGTCGGGCTTGCGCACCAGCAGATTCGTGTTGCGGAAGGTTTGCGTGCGGTTGTTGATTTCAACTTCGTACTCGGTATCGGTCGAGTAGCGGTGAATCAGCGGGCGCTGCGAGGCAGCGCGCAACAGACGGGCCAGATCGTGAGGCGACGACACGTTGTTGCTGGACAAGCCGGTGGGCTCGATAAAGCGCGTGCTGGTCATGCCCAACGACTGCGCCTTGGCGTTCATGGCGGCCACGAAAGCCGGCAGGCCGCCGGGGTAATGGCGGCCCAGCGCGTTGGCGGCGCGGTTTTCGGAAGACATCAGCGCCAGGTGCAGCATGTCGCCGCGCGACAGCTTGGTGCCCACCCGCAGACGCGACGTCGTGTGTTTCAGGCCATCGACGTCGTCGTCGGTGATCTCAAGCATTTCGTCCATCGGCAGGTTGGCGTCCACCACGACCACGGCGGTCATCAGCTTCGAAATAGAAGCAATGGGACGCACCACGTTTTCGTTCTTGGCGAACAGGACGGTCGAGGTTTCCAGGTCTTGTACGTACGCGGTGCTGGAGCGCAGCGCCGCCGCTTCCGCGCGCACCGACGAGGCGGGCGGCGGCATCGCTGCCGACGCAGCCCCCGCCGCAGCCAGGCGCTGGGCGCGGCCGGGCTTGTTCGGCTTGCCGTTCTTGCCCGTGGCGGCGGCGCCTTTCTTAGGCGGCGTGGGC
>NZ_JBLVOL010000036.1:33631-49476 GCF_053543755.1 Achromobacter semiaridum
GGCGTGGCCTTGGCGGCCACCTGCTTGCCGCCCTTGGGCGCAGCGTTCTTGGCGGTGGACGAAGACTTGGGCGGGGCTTTCTTGGCGGTGGACGAAGATTTGGGCGCGGCTTGCTTGGCAGAGGCCGAAGACTTCGGCGCGGCTTGCTTGCCCGCCGACGTCTTGCCCGCACTGGCTTTGGGAGCGGGCGCTTTCTTGGCTTGTTGCGCCTTGCAAGCCGCCGATTTGGCGTTGGTCTTGCAAGGATCGGAATTTTTCGCGGCTTGCGCGGCGGGGGGCAGGAGCGCGCACAGCGCCAGCGCCGCCGGCGCTACCGCGTTCGCAATTGCACGTTTCCAGGAAAATGCCATGGTTGAGCAGGCTTGTCAGTCTGTGAAAAAGTATTTCTTAAGCCGGCGTTACGTCGGTTCAGGAAAAGTCCAGATGAATTAGGGGCTTACGCGTCGAATTTAAACAGCACATCAAGTTGCACGCAAGGCGATTCGCCATCTTGCCCGAAAAAAATATCGGTGACGTATTGACGAAGATTCAATTCGTCACAAGGCGCGACACGAGAAGCTAACGGCGCAAGGCGCGTGAGCGTAGCCCGGATTAACCCTCATCTGGCTGAACGCGCGGTATGGCGGGGAGCAAATGGGCGTCGGAATCGAGGCCGGGGGGTGGCCTCGCCGGGTGGAATCGAACCACCAATTGACCCTTAGGAGGGGCCGGTTATATCCATTTAACTACGGCGAGACGGTAATACAGGGGCCGCGCATGGGGTGGCGACCGGGCCAGAGTTTATCACTGCCGGGGGCATTAAGCGGCGTGCCCCGCCTGGGTGGTCGGTGTCGGTGGCATGGCGCGCTTGCGGGACCGCCGGCTTCGTACTCGTCTGATATTGCAGGGAAGGCGCGCCGGGAAGGCACGTTGGGCCGTCGGCCGGCGTCATAATGCGCGCAACGCCGCCGCGCACCATCACAATTACAACTTGCGCCCCGGCCCGATCCCTACGCAGGAGTTGTTCCATGATGCTGGGCTGGCTTGCGCTCGCCTTGTTCGCCCTTGCCGCGGTGGCGCTTGCCGTGTTCCGTCTGGCGGGCCGGCTCCGGCCCGGCGGCGGCGCCTTGTGCCGGGCGCCCGACCTGTTGGCTACGCTGGACTGCATCGAGCAAGGCGTAAGCGTGGTCGATGCCCGAATGCGGCTGGTGGCATGGAATCGGCAATATCAGCGCCTTTTCGACTACCCGGAAGGCCTTCTGCAAGTGGGACGCCCGGTGGCCGACGTGATCCGCTTCAATGCGCGTCGTGGCAAATTTGGCTCGGGACCCGGGCTGGATATCGAAGCGGTCGTGCGCAAGCGGGTCGGCTTCATGCGGGCCGGTACGGTCCACCGCAGCCAGCGCACGTTGCGGTCCGGACGGGTCTTGGAGCTGCGTGGCCGGCCTTTGCCCCGTGGCGGTTACGTCACCAGCTATAGCGACATCACCGAATTCAAGCGCGTGCAGCTTCAGCTGCGGGACATCCACGACACTTTTGAACGGCGCGTCAGTGCGCGCACCCGCCAGGCGGAGGCGGCGCAGCAGTCGCGCACGCAATTCCTGACGGCGATCAGCCACGATGTGCTGCAACCGATCAACGCGGCGCGGCTGTTTGCATCGGCGCTGGATGAAGAGCAAGAGCCCGAGGCGCAGCGCTACCTGGCCGGACGCATCAATACGTCACTGCGCGCCGCCGAAGAGCTGCTTGACGGCTTGCTTGACGTCTCGCGGCTGAATGCGGGCATGTTGCAGCCGGAGCCGATCGATTTCGACATCGAGCCCATGCTGCGTGAACTGGCCGACCAGTATGGCCACGTCGCGCTGCGGGCGGGCCTGCAACTGCGCCTGCATGCCAGGCGCCCGCTGCCGGTGCGCAGCGACCCGCGCCTGTTGCGTCGCGTCTTGCAGAACTTTCTGGCCAACGCCCTGCGCTACACGCGCAGCGGCCGCATCCTGTTAAGCGCGCGGTCTTGTCGCGGGCATGTGCGCTTGCAGGTCTGGGACACCGGCCCGGGCATTGCGCCCCAGCAGTTGCGCTACGTATACGACGAATTTCATCGTGACGCGCAAGGGCAGGGCGAGCAGGCGCGCGGCCATGGGCTGGGCCTGTCCATCTGCCGGCGCTTTGCGTCGCTGCTGGGGCATCCGCTGGACGCGCGCTCAGCCATTGGGCGCGGCAGCGTGTTTTCAATCAGCGTGCCCAGATCGCAACCCCGGTCGCAATCCCGGTCGCGGATTCGATCTCAATCGCAAACCGACGCACTAACGCAGCAGTGCCCGCACCGCCCGGCGCCCGACGACGAACCTCCCGTGGAGCCCGCCTCGCTACAAGGCTTGCGTGTGTTGTGCCTGGATAATGACGCCGACGTGCTTGGCGGCATGCAGGCGCTGCTGAGCCGCTGGCAAGCCAGCGTGTTGTGCGCCGCCACGCTGGACGATGCGCTGTTGATGATGCGGCATCAGCCGCACGTGCTGCTGGTGGACTACCACCTGCGCGACCGCCTTGATGGCCTGGACAGCCTGGATGCGCTGCGCGCCGCCGCGCCGTCCGTGCGAGGCGCGTTGCTATCGGTGGATGGCGATGGCGCATTGAGGCAGGCGGCGCGATTGCGCGGCTATCGGGTGCTGGCCAAGCCCGTCAAGCCGGCATCGCTGCGCGCCTTCCTGGCCGCAAAACTGCGCGCCCAGGCCGCGTTCAAACCTTGATGCCGTAACGCCAGGTGCCCAGCCCCAGGCGCTCGGCAATCAACACCGCCTGCGTCCGGTTGGACACGCGTAGCTTGCGCATAATGGCCGTCATGTGCGCCTTGATGGTGGCTTCGGATACCTGCAATTCATGCGCAATCTGTTTGTTCAACAGCCCGGCGCCCACCATCTGCAACACGCGAAACTGCTGCGGCGTCAGCTCGCGCACGCTGGCGGCCAACCCCGGTTCGCGTGTCGATGCGCAAGGGATGGCGTGAGTCGTGTCGGGCGCCCAGGTGCCCCCGTCCAGCACGTGGTTCAAGGCTACGCCCAGTGTGTCGGCGTCCGACGATTTGGGGATGAACCCCATTGCGCCGTGATCCAGCGCCCGCCGTATCAGGAGCGGGTCTTCGTGCGCCGACACGATGACAATCGGCAGTTGCGGACGTTGGCTGCGCAGCTGTTTCAGCGCCCCCAGGCCCGACGAGCCCGGCATGTCCAGATCCAGCAGGAGCAGGTCGGCGTCGGGGCAGGAATCGACCAGGTCGTAAAGCACCCTGACCTGGTCGGCCTCGTGGACGACGGCGCCGGGGAACACCCGGCCGATCACACCGCGCAGGGCTTCGCGAAACAGCGGATGGTCATCGGCGATAAGCAGGACTGGCATCGGCCGATCATGCCACACGCCGTTCGCGGACCAGCGCCTGCACCACCGACGGATCGGCCAGCGTGGTGATGTCGCCCAGATCGTCCACGGTGTTCTCGGCAATCTTGCGCAAGATGCGCCGCATGATCTTGCCCGAGCGCGTCTTGGGCAGGCTGGGCGCCCATTGCAGATGGTCGGGCGTGGCGATGGGGCCGATCTCGCGGCGCACATGCGCCACCAGTTCCTGCCGCAACGCATCGGACGGTTCCGCGCCCGCCTTCAGCGTGACATACACATAGATGCCCTGGCCCTTGATGTCGTGCGCGTAGCCCACGGCGGCGGCCTCGGCCACCTTGGGATGCAGCACCAGCGCGCTTTCCAGTTCGGCGGTGCCGATGCGGTGGCCGCTGACGTTCAGCACGTCGTCCACCCGCCCGGTGATCCAGTAATCGCCGTCTTCGTCGCGGCGGCAACTGTCGCCGGTGAAGTACATGCCGGGGTAGTCCTTGAAGCAGCTTTGGATATAGCGCGGTTCGTCGCCATACACGGTGCGCGCCTGCCCCGGCCAGGAATCGCGGATGAACAGGTTGCCCTCGCCCGGGCCGGTGATGATGGCGCCGGTCTTGACGTCGACCAGTTCGGGGCGGATGCCGAAGAACGGGGTGCCGGCCGCGCCGGGTTTGGCGGCCTTGGCGCCGGGCAGCGGCGAAATCAGGATGCCGCCGGTTTCGGTCTGCCACCATGTGTCCACGATGGGGCAGCGGCCCGCGCCCACCACGCCGTGATACCAGCGCCAGGCTTCCGGGTTGATGGGTTCGCCCACCGTGCCCAGCAAGCGCAACGACTGGCGTGATGTGCGCAGCACCGGGCCGGGGCCTTCGCGCATCAAGGCGCGGATGGCGGTGGGGGCGGTGTAGAAGATGGTCACGGCGTGCTTGTCAATCACCTGCCAGAAGCGCGAAGCGTCCGGGTAGCTGGGCACGCCTTCAAACACCACGGTGGTGGCGCCGTTGGCCAGCGGCCCGTACACCAGATAGCTGTGGCCGGTGATCCAGCCGACATCGGCCGTGCACCAGAACACGTCGTCGTCTCGGATGTCGAAGATGGCGGCGTGCGTGTAGGCGGCGTACACCAGGTAGCCGCCCGTGGTGTGCAGCATGCCCTTGGGCTTGCCGGTGCTGCCCGAGGTGTAGAGGATGAACAACGGGTCCTCGGCGTTCATGCGTTCGGGCGGGCAGTCGGTGGACTCGGCCTCCATCAGCTGATCCAGCCACTGGTCCCGGTGGGCGGTCATGGTGACGGGCGTGCCGGCGTGGGGCACCACCAGCACGCTGCGCACGCCTTCCATGCCCGGCATGTTCAGCGCGGCGTCCACGTTGTCTTTCAGGGGAATGGCGCGCCCCGCGCGGCGGCCGCTATCGGCCGTGATGATGGCTTTGGCGCCGCAGTTGCGCACGCGGGCGGCGATGGAGGCGGGTGCGAAACCGCCGAACACCACGTTGTGCACCGCACCGATGCGCGCGCAGGCCAGCAGCGCCACCACGGTTTCGACGATCATCGGCAGATAGATCGTGACGCGGTCGCCCCGCCCGATGCCCTGGCGGCGAAGCGCGTTGCCCATCTGGCAGACCTTGGCGTGCAATTCACGATACGTGACGCGTTGCGAGGGCAGGTCGGGGTCGTCGGATTCCCAGATCAGCGCGACCTTGTCGCCGCGCGCTTCCAGGTGCCGGTCCAGGCAGTTGACGCTGACGTTCAGTTCGCCATCGGCATACCAGCGGATGTGAAAGTTGTCGGCCGACAAGTCCACGTCGCGAATCTGGGTGGGCTCTTGATACCACTGCAAGCGCTTGGCGGCGTCCGCCCAGAACGCGTCGGGGTCCTGCAACGACGCCGCGTATCGCTGCGCGTATTGCTCCTGCGTCACCGTCTGCGGCCCGGCAAACCCTTCCGGGACGGGATAGCGATCGGGAATGGGTTCCATTAGGGCTCCTGGGGCGGTTGATGGGCGGGGGTTATGGGGCGCCGTTCATGCTCATGTTCGTGTTCATGTACGGGTTCATGTTCGGGTTCATGCCCGTATTCACGCGCGGCGTTCAATGCGCCACCGCCGTGGTGGCGCCGATGCCCGTCTGGCTACGCACGGTCAGCGCGTCGAAAGCCTGGGCTTCCTGTTGCGCGCGCGGGCTGTTGTCCAACTTTGAAAACAGCCAGATCGAAAAGAACGCAAGCGGAATGGACAGGATGCCGGGGTTGGGAAAGGGCGTGATGGGCGTGGCAAAGCCAAATACATCCACCCACACGGTGTCGCTCAGCACGACCCACAGCGTGGCGCTGGCCAGCCCCAGGAAGCCGCCGATGGTGGCCCCGCGCGTGGTGCAGCCGCGCCAGGAAATCGACAGCACCAGCACCGGAAAGTTGGCGCTGGCCGCGATGGCGAACGCCAGGCCAACCATGAAGGCCACGTTCTGGTTTTCAAACACGATACCCAGCAAGATCGCCATGACGCCCAGCGCGATGGTGGACAAGCGTGAAATGCGCATCTGCTGGCGTTCAGTGGCGCGCCCGCGTGCGATGACGTTGGCGTACAAGTCATGCGAAATGGCCGCGGCGCCGGCCAGCGCCAGCCCGGCCACCACCGCGACGATGGTGGCGAAGGTCACCGCCGCCAAAAAGCCCAGCAACAGGTTGCCGCCGACGGCGTTGGCCAGGTGCACCGCCACCATGTTGGTGCCGCCGACCAGGCTTTTCAGCATGTCGAACTTACCGTCGGCCCCCGTGACGAAATACTCGGGATGGCGCACCAGCAACGCCACCGCGCCAAAGCCGATGATGAACGTCAGCAGGTAGAAGTAGCCGATGAACGAGCTGGCGTAGATAACCGACTTGCGGGCTTCCTTGGCGTTGGACACGGTGAAGAATCGCATCAGGATATGTGGCAGGCCGGCCGTGCCGAACGCCAGCGCAATGCCCAGCGACAAGGCGTTAAGCGGGTTGCTGCTGACCTGCGCGCCCGGCGCCAGCAGTTCGCGGCCGGACGGGTGCACGCGCGTGGCTTCGGCCAGCAAGGCGTCGGGGCTGTAGTTGAACGCGGCCATGACCAGCACCGTCATCAAGGTGGCGCCCAACAGCATCAGCACGGCCTTGATGATCTGCACCCAGGTGGTGGCCGTCATGCCGCCGAAGGCCACGTAGATCATCATCAGCGAGCCGACGATGACGACGGCCACGTTGTAGTCCAGCCCGAAGAGCAGCACGATCAGCTTGCCCGCGCCCACCATCTGCGCAATCAGGTAGAGCGCGATGATCAGCAGCGATGCGCTGGCGGCCAGCACGCGCATCGGCGTTTGCGCCAGCCGGAACGAGGTCACGTCGGCAAAGTTGTAGCGTCCCAGATTGCGCAGCCGTTCCGCGATCAGGAACATGACCACGGGCCAGCCGAACAGGAACCCGATGGCGTAGATCATGCCGTCGAAACCGCTGACGTAGACCATGCCCGCGATGCCCAGGAACGAGGCGGCGGACAGGTAGTCGCCCGCGATCGCCAGGCCATTCTGAAACCCCGACAAGCCACCGCCGGCGGTGTAGAAATCAGACGTGGTGCGGGTGCGCTTGGCCGCCCAATACGTAATGCCCATGGTGCCCGCGATGAACGTCAGGAACATGACGATGGCGGACATGCTGGCCTGGCCGGTGGTGGCGGCGCGCGCCGATCCGGCCAGCGCGCAACCCGATATGAAAATCAATGCGGCGCCCAGTTTCTTGTTTTTCATGACACGTCCTTGATGATGGCGGCCAACAGCGGGTCGAACACGGAATTGGAGATATGCACGTAAGCCGAAATCAGCACCACGGCGCTGCACACGACCAGCGTGCCGGTTAGCACGCCGATGCTCATCGTCATGCCCGACACGGGGCTGCCGAAGAACACGGGGTCGAATGCCAGCGTCAGGATGAAGCCGGCGTAGATAACGGCGGTGATGGTGAAGAACAGCAGGCTGGCGCGACTGCGGCGTCGCAACAATTCCTGGTATTTGGGATGGCGCATGACGGCTGCGGTCATGGTGTCGGGGGTGGGCACGGTCGGGCTCCTTGTTGTTATTGCCGGGCGGCGTGTGGGCGCCCGGGGCGGCCTGCGCAGCGATGCCTTGCGGGCCTCTGCCCAATATAGAGACGCATCACCGGCGCGCACACTCGACCTTGGTCGTAGGGGGTAGGCCCTAGTGACAGCGCGGCATAAAGCGTGATTCGCCAGAAGGGCTATTACGGTTGGGCGCGCGGCGACTTGTATATGATGTTTGCCGAGTCCCGAGGAGGGGACGCAAACCCACACAACAACCAGACACGGGTTTCATGTCTACGCAAACCGATACGATTTCCACGCGCACCCTGATCCTGGGCACCCTGGTGGTGCTGCTTGCCATGGGCGTGCGCGCCACCTTTGGGCTGTTCATGCAGCCGATGGGCCTGGCCCACGGCTGGGGCCGCGATGTCTTTTCCATGGCATTCGCGCTACAGAACCTGGTCTGGGGCGTGGCCTGCATCTTCATGGGCATCCTGGCGGACCGCTACGGCTCGGGCCGCACCATCGCGCTGGGCGCCGTGCTGTACATGCTGGGCATGATCGGCACGCGCTTCGCCACCGATGAAGCTACGCTGTACCTGTCTGCCGGCGTGCTGGTCGGGCTGGGTCAGGCGGGCACGACGTTTCCGGTGATCCTGCCGGTGGTGGCGCGCGCCGTGCCGCCCGCCTATCGCAGCACGGCCATGGGCATCGCCAGCGCGGGCGGCTCGCTGGGCCAGTTTGCCGTGGTGCCGACCGGGCAGGCGCTGATCACCGGCATGGATTGGCCGGGCGCGTTGTGGGTCTTGTCCTTGTTCGTCGCCTGTGCCGCGCCGCTAGCCTACTACCTGCGCGGGCGCCCGCAAGCACAGTCGGGGCCGCAGCAGTCGCTGGCGTCCGCCGTGCGGCAGGCCGTGCGCCATCCGTCGTTTCACTTCCTGTTCTGGAGCTATTTTGTCTGCGGCTTTCACACCGCGTTCATCACGCTGCACTTGCCGGCGTACGTGACGGACGGTGGCTTGACGCCCGGGCAGGGCGCGACGGCGGTGGCGTTGATCGGCTTGTTCAATGTGCTGGGCTCGTTCTATGCGGGCAAGCTGGGCGGCAAATACAGCAAGAAGCGGCTGCTGGCCGTGGTGTATTTCATGCGGGCCTTCGGCATCCTGCTGCTGCTGGCGGTGCCGCTGTCGGCGTGGGTGCTGTACGTGTTCGCCGCGTGGATGGGCCTGTTCTGGCTGGGCACCGTGCCGCTGACCCAAGGGCTGATCGGTCAGATCTACGGGCTGCGCTATGCCGCCACGCTATCGGGCATCGTGTTCCTGGGCCATCAGCTGGGCAGCTTCACCGGGGTCTGGTTGGGCGGGTACGCCTACGCCAAGACCGGCAACTACGACATGGTCTGGTGGCTGGGCGTGGCGCTTGCCGTGATTGCCGCGCTGCTTTGCCTGCCGGTGCGGGAACAGCCCGTCACGCCTGTAGAGACGCGCCCCGTGTCGGCCTGAGGTGGCGTGGTGGCTGGCGCCGACCAGGAACCGCTTCGAAACGGTTCCAAAAGTGCCTTCACGCTGCGCTGCCGACTTCGTATTTGCTTGAAACCGCGATAAAACTGTCCCGCAACCCAACCGAAATCGACGGGCCTGTCATGCCATCCAACGATCCTTCCCTGTCGCCCGCCCATCCGCCCGCCGCCCGCCGCCATCGCGCCTGGCGCACGGCGGGCGTGCTGGCGCTGGGGGCGGTGCTGGGCCTGGCGTTCTGGGGCTACACCACGCCCGACATGCAGGTGCATTGGGAAAACCTGGCATCGCTTTGCGGCTTTTAGCCGCCTTTCCCCCGGCGGCTCGCGGTATCCTACGACGGTATTTTTCCCGTCGTTTTTTTCGTCTTCCCGCGCGGCCTTCAGGCGCGCGATTTACGGATGCCCATGCAGGACGCGTTGCTTTCCCATCCCTTTCTATCGCTGCCGGACATCGGCGCCCTGGCCGCCGCCGACACGCTGGTGCTGACGGTGAACAACCGGCTGTCGCGCCGGCTGACGCTGGAACTGGCGGGGCTGCTGCGCCAGGAACGCCAGGTCAGCGAACTGCCGCGCATCCTGCCGCTGTCCGCGTGGCTTGCCGAATCCGCCAACGAACTGGCGTTCGAAGCCGACGACGACGTGCCCGCCTATCGGCTGGACAGCTTCGCCACGCAGCTCGTCTGGACCGAAGCCATCCGCGCCGAAGAAGCCGAACGCGTGCTGCTTGATGCCAGCCAGGCGGCCAGGCTGGCGATGGACGCCGACCTGCTGATGGACGAATGGGACTTGCACGTACCGTCGGGCGCCGATACGGACGAATATCGCGGCTTTGCGCGCTGGCGCGTGCGCTATCGGCAAACGTTGGCGGGCATCGATGCCGAAGACGCCAACCAGGGCTACGCACGCGTGCTGCGCGCCTTGGAAGAGGGTCGTCTGCGCACGCCCGCGCAGTTGGTCCTGGCCGGCTTCACCGATATGTCGCCGCGATTTCGCCGCCTGCTCAGCGCCTTTGAGACTCGGGGTTCGCAGGTATCGCAATGGCGTGACGAGCAGCGTGTTGAAACCGCTGCGCGCCGTTTTGAAGCCGCCGACCAAGGCGCCGAATGGCGCGCGGCGGCGGCGTGGGCCGCCGGCCAGTTGAAGGCGCACCCGCAAGGGCGCTTTGCCATCGTGTCGCCGCAACTGGAAGCCGAATCGCCATTCGCGCGACGCATCTTGAGCCAGGCGCTGGCCGGTCGCGACGGCGCGCCCGCGCATGCCTTCAACGTGGCCGTGGGCCGACCCCTGAATGAATGGCCCATGGCGCGCGCCGCGCTGGCGTGGCTGCGCGCGTTGGCGGAATGCGCAAGCGGCAAGGGCTGCGGCGTGGATGTCATGGGCGCGGCCTTGCTGGCCGGGCATTGCGCGGGCGATGTTCACGACCGCGCTCGCCTGGCCGGCATCGACGCGCGCTGGCGCCGTCAAGCCGTGCAACATGTCAGCCCGCACGACTGGAAAAGACTGCTGGCCGATCTTCCCGCGCTGGCCACGGCGTGGCATCAGGCGCTGGAAATCTGGACGCAAGGCGGCCGCCAGGCGACGTGCGACGTCTGGATGCTGCGCATGAAAGCAGCGCTGACGGCGCTGGGTTTTCCTGGCGAAGGTGTGTTGGACAGCGTGGCCTATCAGGTCATGGGCGCACTGGGCGACGCGCTGGGCAGCTTTTCGGCCTTGGCGCCGGCGGCGGGCCGGCTGGGCGGGGTGGCGGCGGTCAACCTGCTGCAAAGCGTGGCGCGGTCGGCATCGTTTCAACCGCAGCGCGATCCCTCCGCGCGGCTTGACGTGCTGGGCCTGCTGGAAGCCGAAGGCGGCTATTGGGACGGCGTGTGGCTGCTGGGTTTGACGGACGACGTGCTGCCGGCATCGCCCAAGCCCAACCCGCTGTTGCCGCTGGCCGTGCTGCGCCAGGCCAAGGCGCCACGTGCCACACCCGAACGCGAGCGCGAATGGGCCGAAGGCATGTACGCCGCGCTGTGCCGTTGCGCGCCCGACATCATCGTCAGCCACGCCCACATGGACGGCGAACGCGAACTGCGGCCATCGCCGCTGATCGCGGCCGCCACGCTAACCGACTGGACACCGCCGGCTGCCGCTGCCATCGCGCCCTTGCCGCAAGAGTCGCTGGACGACAACCAGGGGCCGCCGCTGGCCCCGGGAAACCGGGGTGGCGGCGGGCTGGACGTGCTGGACACGCAGGCGCGCAATCCGCTTTGGGCGTTTGTGCGGCACCGGCTGGGCGGACGTGAACTGGCGCCTTATGCCGACAGCGCCACGGTCAACGTGCGCGGCCAGTTCCTGCACAAGGCGCTGGAATTGGTGTGGGGCATGATGCCCGACCAGGACACGCTGCACGAGGTCATGGCCACGAATCGCCTGGCAGCCTTGCTGGAGCAGGCCGTGGCGCAGGCCGCCGACGAACAGCTCAAAGACTACGCGCCCGCGTTGAAGGCGCTGGAATGCCAGCGCGCGCACGCCGTGCTGGCCGCGTGGCTGGACATGGAGGCGCAGCGCTTGCCGTTCGCGGTTGCGCAGGTCGAAAAAAACCACCAATGGCAACGCGGCGTGTTGAACCTGAAATTGCGTCTGGACCGCATTGACAGCCTGGCCGATGGCCGCAACGTCATCGTCGACTACAAGACGGGCGTGGCCGCCGCCAAGCCGGAACCCGACTGGTCGCGCAGCCGGCCCGTGAATGTGCAATTGCCGTTCTACGCGTCGGTGCTGGCCGATGCCGCGGGCGGCGAGGTTGCCGGGCTGGTGCTGGCGCAGATCCACGCGCGGCAGGTCGCGGCGCAGGGCCTGGCAGACGAAGACCTGGGCGTGCCCGGCGTGACGCTGGCCAGCGACAGCAAGTTCTTCGACGGTCTGACGTGGCCCGAAATCCGGCAGCGTTGGCGCGTTGCCATCGAAGCGCTGGCGGACGAGTACGTGGCGGGCGTGGCCACCAACGTGGCCTACCGCCGGGACGATTTGAAATACTGCGATGCATTGCCGTTCTTGCGTTTGCATCTTGACGACGAGGACGCCTAAGCCATGGCCGACACTGAACGCCTGCCACAGGACCACGCCGCGCGCACCGACGCGCTGGATCCCACTCGCTCTTTTCTCGTGCAAGCACCGGCCGGCTCGGGCAAGACCGAACTGCTGACCGACCGCATCCTGGCGCTGTTGGCCACGGTGAACCGGCCCGAGGAAATCGTCGCCATCACGTTCACGCGCAAGGCCGCGTCCGAAATGCATGCACGGGTGTTAAGCAAGCTGCGCCGCGGGCTGGACGCCCCGCCCGAGGCCATGCACGAGCGCCGCAGTTGGGAGCTGGCGCGCGCCGCCTTGGCGCGCAATGCCGAGCAGGGCTGGCATCTGCTGGATCACCCCGCGCGTCTGGCCATACGCACCATCGACTCGTTTTGTGCGGGCCTGGTGCGTAGCATGCCGTGGCTATCCGAGCTGGGCGGCATGCCCGAAATCACCGACGATGCGCGCGCGCACTACGAAGCGGCGGCGCGCGCCACGCTGGATCTTGCCGACGACTACGACGCGGTGCGCGTGCTGCTCAAGCATCTGGATGTAGACGTACAGGCCGCCAAGGACGCCCTGGCCGACATGCTGGGCCAGCGCGACCAATGGCTGCCGCTGCTGCGCCACGGCTCTGACCGCGCCGGCATGGAAGCGATGCTGGCCGAAGCCATCGGCGAAGACCTGGACGCGCTGTGCGACGCCATGCCGCTGGGTTGGGCCGATGCGCTGTGCGGCCCGGCCCGCCTGGCCGCGTCCCATTTGCAGGATGGCGAGGACGACAACAAGCTGCTGGCGCTATTGGACTGGACCGAAGACCTGCCGCCGGACGCCGAAATGCTGGACCAATGGCGCGCGGTGGCCCATCTGCTGTTGACCGGCACGGGCAGCCTGCGCAAGACCGTCAACAAGAACCTGGGTTTTCCGGCCAAATGCGCGCACAAGGAGCCCTTTGTGGCGTGGCTGGAATCGGCCGACGCTCAGGCGCCCTGGGTGCGCCGCCTGCACGCGGTGCGCGACATACCCGCGCCGCATTTCACGGACGAGCAATGGGAAGTGCTGGGCGCGCAATTGATGACGCTGGCGCTGGCCGTGGCGCAACTGCGCCTGCGCTTCGCGGACAAAGGCGAGGTCGATTTCATTGAAATCGCGCAACGCGCGGCGGCCGCCCTGGGCAGCGCCGATGATCCCGGCGAACTGCTGCTGAAACTGGACGCGTCGATTCGCCATTTGCTGATCGACGAGTTCCAGGACACCAGCCAGACGCAGCTAGACTTGCTGCGGACGTTGACGTCGGGCTGGCAGGCGGGCGACGGACGCAGCCTGTTCCTGGTGGGCGACCCGATGCAATCCATCTATCGTTTCCGCAAGGCGGAAGTGGGCCTGTTCCTGGAGGTGGCCGATATCGGCGTGGGCGAACTGACGCCTGATTTCCTGAACCTGACCGACAACTTCCGCTCGCAGGCGGGCATTGTGGATTGGGTGAACCGATCCTTCGCGGGCCTGCTGCCCCGGCGCAGCGACGCGGCGGCGGGGGCCATCGCGTACAGCCCGTCCACGGCCTTCCACGAGGCGCTGCCCGACCCGGCCGTGCGATTCCACCCCGCGTGGTCGCGCGCGGGCGGCTCGCCGGCCGAGGAGCAGGCAGAGGATATCGCTGTCGGGCTGGTGCGACAGGCGCTGATCGACCACAAGGGTGCCAAGCACCCCGTGGCGGTGTTGGTGCGAGCGCGCAGCCATCTGGGCAATCTGACGCGCCGCCTGGCGCAGGAAGGCATCCGCTGCCGTGCCGTGGACCTGGTGCCCCTGGCGCTGCGTCCGGTGGTGGCCGACCTGGTGCAGTTGGTGCGCGCGCTGTCGCACCCGGCCGACCGCATGGCGTGGCTGTCGGTGCTGCGGGCCCCGTACTGCGGGCTGACGCTGACGTCCCTGCAACGCCTGTTCGGCGACGACCACGTTACGCCGGTCCCCGTGTTGCTGGAACGCGCGCTGCGCATGACACCGGCCACGGCCCCGGCGGCCGCTGCCCGTGTTGGCGGTGGTGGCGCCCCCGCCGGCGGCGCGCAACGCTCGTTGTTTGACGCGGTTCCAGGCGCCGCGGACGGTACCACGCAATCCGCTTTGTTTGAAGCCTATCCCGACGCCGCGGGCAGCACCCAGCAAGCCGCGTTGTTGGATGCTGCCTCGTCCGCCGTTGGCCGCGGTCCACAAGGCGCATGGTCTGAAGCTGAATCGGCCGCATCCGAGACCCCACCCGCGCAAGCATTGCTGAGCCCCCAGGAATTCGAACGGCTACGGCAAGTTGCCGCCGTGCTGCTGGACAAGCGCAACGCTTCGGGTGCGATGCCGTTCGCCGCCTGGGTGGAGTCCCTGTGGCGCCGCCTGGGCGGCCCGGCGCTGTATGCAGGTTTGTCGGTGTCGAACGACGCCGAAAGCCTGTTCCAGCTGGTCGAGCGCCTGGCACCCCACGGCGCCATCGACCCCGCAGCGCTGGACGCCGGCATCTCGCGCCTGTTCGCCGCGCCCGACGCGGCGGACGAGGACGACGGCGCCGTCGAAATCATGACCATGCACAAGTCCAAGGGCCTGCAATTTGAAACCGTGATCCTGTACGGCCTGCATCGCGCCCCGCGCGGCGACCAGGCGCCGCTGGTGCGTTTTGAACAAAGCAGTGGCCGCGTGCTGTTCGGACCGGTCAAGCCGCGCGCCGAGGTCGAGGCCGACCCGATATCGCGCTATCTCGGCGCCCGCGAGGCACGCCGAGCATCCTATGAAATCGACCGCCTGCTGTACGTGGCGGCCACCCGCGCCCGCAAACGTTTGCACCTGGTAGGGCACGTGTCCATCGACGAAGCCAGCGGCCAGGTAAAAACCCCGCCATCCGCCAGCCTGCTGGGCCGTCTGTGGCCTTGCCTGCAAACCCCCGCACCACCCTCGCTGGACCAACAGGCCGAACCCGACGCCGCCGACACCCCCGAATGGCAAGGCGAGCCACTGCGCCGCGTCGCCGGCGAGGGCCTGACGCAATTGGCCCAACAGTCCAACGTACTTATCAGCGCCGGTTTCGGCACCGCCGAACGTGGCTCCTGGGGCGATGGCACCGAACACCCCGCCTGGCAACTGGAAGCCGGCTACGACGCCGCCATCGGCACGCTGGCCCACGCCTGGCTTGCCCGCATCGGCCAAGACGGCGTACAGGCCTGGCCGCCCGAAGCCCTGGCCGACCGCCTGCCCGCCATGCGCCGCCAACTGACCCGCGCCGGCATCCCCGCATCCCAAGCCGACGCCGCCGCCGAAGCCGTCCTCGAAACCCTGCAAGCCACGCTGTCCGACGAACGCGGCCTTTGGTTGCTATCCCAATCCGGCGCCCGCCGCGAATGGCCCCTGATCGACGCCGCCGGCAAGGTCTCGGTCATCGACCTGGCCCTGAGCACCGAAGACGGTTGGCTGATCGTCGACTACAAAACCGGCCGCCCCCACCCCGGCGAACCCCCCGCCACCTTCGCCGCCAGAATGCGCCAGCGCCACGGCGACCAACTCTTACGCTACTGCTCGCAAGTCACCTCCCTAGACGGCCGCAAAGCCAAAGCCGCCCTATATTTCCCCAGAGCCAAGGCCTGGATCGACCTACACCAATGACCAAACGCCCCCTGGCCCGAAACAACTAACCCCAGTCCCAAGCCGCCAAGCAACCCCGTGGCGCACGCCATCAATGCGAGCCGAACATACAGATAAGCCGCGGCAAGCAGATAAGGTGCAAGCTAAGCAAAGCAAAGCAAGGCAAAGCAACGCAAAGCAAAGCAAAGCAAAGCAAAGCAAGCAAGCAAGGCAAAGCAAGCAAGGCAAAGCAAGCAAGGC
>NZ_JBLVOL010000037.1:0-25854 GCF_053543755.1 Achromobacter semiaridum
CGCGGCGCCGGGCGTTGCGCAATGCGCTGGCCGTGGCGCTGGCCGCGGGCGGCATGGCGGCGCTGGTCGACCGCCAGATTCCCCTGCGCACGCTGGCCGCCGACTTGCGCACGGGCACGCGCGAACGCCGCACCTATACCTTGCCGGATGGCAGTCAGCTGACGCTGAACGCGCGGTCGGCCGTGGACGTGGATTTCAGCGCGGGCGTGCGGCGGGTGCGCTTGCGGGCAGGCGCGGTCTATGCGCGGGTGGCCCCGGATGCGGCGCGTCCGTTCATCGTCGCCACCCGCGATGGTGAAGTGCAGGCGCTGGGCACTGTCTTCAGTGTGGCGCGCGAGGCCGAGGCCTGCATCGCCAGCGTGGTCGAACACAGCGTCGAGGTACGCGCGGCGGGCCAGCGCCGGACCCTGCAAGCGGGCGAGGGCGTGCGCTTTGATTTGCACGGCCTGGGCTCGCCGGACCCCGCACTGCGGGACGCCGCCGCCTGGCACGCGGGCATGCTGGTGGTTCATGACCGGTCCTTGGGCGAAGTGGTCGACGCGCTGCGGCCTTACCGACGCGGCATCATCCGGATAACGCCGGCGGCCGCACGGCTGCGTGTACTGGGCGCGTTTCCGCTGGACGACACCGACCGCGCGCTGGAATCGTTGCGCCAGACCTTGCCGATCGACGTCAGTTCGCTGGGCGGCTGGTTCGTCAGCATCGACGTGGTGCCTCGCGCGTCCTGAAAATAAATGAACACTTTTGCCCGCGTCGTGCGACATCCCTCCTGAAACACCACACTGTTGCAGGAGAATCCATGTTTTATCGTCCCCCGCTGCGGCCGCTGGCTGCCGCGCTGTTCATTGTCCTGACCCTTCCCTCGGCGTATGCCCAGACAAGGCCGCCCGCCGCGTCGGCCCCGGCCGCCCTGCATTTTGATTTGCCGCCGGCCGCGCTGGGCGACACGCTGACCCGCATCGCGCGCCAGAGCGGCCGCGCGGTGTCCGTCGACCCTGCCTTGGTAGCCGGCCGCAATGCGCCGGCTATCGTGGGCGATTACTCGGCCGAAGACGCCGTGCGGCGCGCGCTTGCCGGCAGCGGGTTGGAGCTGGCCGTCACGGCCAACGGCACCTTGAGCGCGCGGCGCGTGCTGGAAGGCACCACGGTGCTTGAACCCGTGCGCGTCACGGGGATGCTGGAGTCTCCCACCGGTCACGTTGACGGCTACGTGGCGCAACGCGCAATGGCCGGCACCAAGACCGACACGGCGCTGATCGAAACACCGCAATCGGTATCCGTCGTCACCAGCGACCAGATCCGCGTCATCAAGGCGGGTTCGGTGGCGGACGCCTTGGGCTACACGCCGGGCGTGTCGGCGCAATCGCCCGCGTTCAGCCGCATGGTGGACGACCTGATGCTGCGCGGCTTTAACGTGGCCGCCGGCAATTCGGGGCAACTGCGCGACGGCCTGAAGCTGCAATCCAGCGTCTACGATGGCGGTCAGGAACCCTATGGGCTTGAGCGTGTTGAAGTGCTGCGCGGCGCCTCGTCGGTGCTGTATGGGCAGTTGAGCCCGGGCGGCGTGGTCAACACGGTCAGCAAGCGGCCAACGGCCGACACGCTGCGCGAACTGAACGTAGAGGGCGGCAGTTACGGCCGCCGCCAGGTCTCGGGCGACTTCGCCGGCGCACTGTCTGAAGACGGTGCATGGAGCTACCGCTTGACCGGCCTTGCGCGCAATGCCGACAACTGGGTGGACCATGTGCCGGACGACCGGACGTATCTGGCGCCCGCGCTGACATGGCAGCCTTCGGCGGCCACATCGCTGACCCTGCTGGCCAGCTACCAGCGCATTCGCACGCGCTTTTCCGCGCCCATGCCCGCCGCCAACACCTTGAACGGCCAGGTGCCGCGCGACCTGTTCATCGGCGAGCCGGATTTCGACCGCTACGACACCGACACCTACACGGTCGGCTATCTGTTCGAACACGCCTTCAACGACCGCGTAAAACTGCGCCAAAGCGCCCGCTATTTCACGGCCGACGGCAATTGGGACTACCTGAGTTTCGGCGCCTTGCAGGCCAACGGCCAGACGTTGCGACGCGGCGTCGTCAGCCGCGACGAACACTCTTACGGCGTTGCGACCGATACATCGCTGGAACTGAAGCTGGACGGGGGAGCCCTCCAGCACACGGTCCTGGCCGGCCTGGACTACTACCGCAGCGGCTACGATTCGCACCGTCATGCAGGTACGGTGGCCCCGTTGGCCAACATTTACAACCCCGTCTACGGCGCGGTTCCGATTATCAACACCGCAGCCGATTACGGGATCAACACGCGAAGCGGTTCGCTGGGCTTGTACCTGCAAGACCAGATCAAGATCCAGGACAAATGGGTGCTGGTGCTGGGTGGCCGCCAGGATTGGGCCGATACGGACCAAAAGAGCTACACCACCGGCGCCACCACGCGCTTGCGAGATACCGCCACGACCGGGCGTGTCGGCTTGGTCTATGTGGCCGACAACGGCTTGGCGCCATACGCAAGCGCCAGCCAGTCGTTCGCGCCCACCGTGGGTGTTGACCGGGCGGGCAACGCCTTTAAACCCACCAAAGGCACGCAATTTGAACTGGGCCTGCGCTATGAACCGCCTGGCCGCAACATGCTTTACAGCGCCGCCGTCTACGACCTGACGCAGACGAATGCACTGACCAGCGATCCGACCGACGCCACGTACTCCGTGCAAAGCGGGCGTGCCCGATCACGCGGCCTGGAACTGGAGGCCAAGGCGCGCCTTGGCGCCATGAACCTTACCGCCAGCTACGCGTACACCGATGCGCGCACCACGCGCAGCACCGTGCCCTCGTTGGTGGATCAGCGCATCGCGCTGGTGCCTTTGCACAGCGCCTCGGTCTGGGCCGATTACAACCTTAGCGCCATCGGCGTGACCGGTCTGACCGTCGGCGCGGGTGTGCGCTACGCCAGTTCGACGAACCTGCCCGGCTATCCCGCCAACGTGCCGGGGCAATTCCTGGTCGACGCGATGACGGCTTATGACTTCGGCGCCCTGGATCCGTCCATGTCGGGGTTGTCGTTGACGGTGAACGCGCGCAACCTTTTCAACCGCGGATACCTGGCGTGCGCCGGCGCGACAGGGTGCCGTTACGGTGAGCCGCGCACGCTGTATGCCACCCTGAGCTATCGCTGGTAAACCGTGGAAAACCCCTAGCGCAACGCGGGCCGGCAGGCCGCCAAGGCCCTCTCAACGACCCTGTCCCCTGTGCTAATCTCGTCGACGGCCACGCATATTTATCCCTATGCGCGTGCCGACGATGGCTGCGCTTGAGGTCACACGCCTTTGGCAATGCCTTGGTAGGAAGAAAACGCGTGACACGATCAAGCGTGGAGACAATATATGAGCCAGTATGGGCCGTTGAAGTTGCACGTCCCCGAGCCCACGGGGCGTCCGGGTTGCAAGACAGACTTTTCCTATCTGCATCTATCGCCGCCCGGCGAGGTGCCCAAACCCCCCATTGATGTTGCCCCGGTCGATACCGGCGCGCTGGCGTACAGCCTGGTGCGCGTGATCGACGACGATGGCCGCGCGGTGGGGCCATGGGCGCCCGAGATCAGCAACGATCTGATGCGTGCCGGCATGCGCGCCATGCTGAAGACGCGCATCTTCGACGGGCGCATGCTGACGGCCCAGCGCAAGAAAAAAATCTCGTTCTACATGCAAAGCCTGGGCGAGGAAGCCATCGGCTCCGCCCACGCGCTGGCGCTGGAACAGGGCGACATGTGTTTTCCCACCTATCGCCAGCAAAGCATCCTGCTGTCGCGCGATGTGTCGCTGGTGACGATGATGTGCCAGCTGATGTCCAACGAGCGCGACCCGCTCAAGGGCCGCCAGCTGCCGGTCATGTATTCCGACCGACCCAACGGCTTCTTCACGATTTCCGGCAACCTGGCCACGCAGTTCATCCAGGCGGTGGGCTGGGCGATGGCGTCGGCCATCAAGGGTGATACCCGCATCGCCTCGGCCTGGATTGGCGATGGCGCCACCGCCGAAGCCGACTTTCACACCGCGCTGACCTTCGCGCACGTGTATCGCGCGCCCGTCATCCTGAACGTGGTCAATAACCAGTGGGCCATTTCGACGTTCCAGGCGATTGCCGGCGGCGAAGGCGCCACCTTCGCGGGGCGCGGCGTGGGCTGCGGCATTGCGTCGCTGCGCGTGGACGGCAACGATTTCCTGGCGGTGTATTCCGCTTCGCGCTGGGCCGCCGAACGCGCCCGCCGCAACCTGGGCCCGACCCTGATCGAATGGGTCACGTACCGCGCCGGCCCGCACTCGACTTCCGACGACCCTTCCAAATACCGGCCTGGCGATGACTGGGCGCACTTTCCGCTGGGCGACCCGATCGAACGCTTCAAGAAGCACCTGATCGGCCTTGGCATCTGGTCCGACGCCGAACACGACGCCGTGCGCGCCGAGCTCGACGCCGAGATCGTTGCCGCCCAAAAGGAAGCGGAAAGCTACGGCACCCTGGTGGACGGCCACGTCCCCAGCGCCGCCAGCATCTTTGAAGACGTCTACAAGGACATGCCGGAGCATCTGCGCCGGCAGCGCCAGCAGCTCGGAGTCTGACCATGGCAATCGATAACAACGCTGGTCCGGCCTCGGCGCCGATGACCATGATCCAGGCTTTGCGCTCGGCCATGGATGTGATGCTGGAGCGAGACAACAACGTGGTGGTGTTCGGCCAGGACGTCGGCTATTTCGGCGGCGTGTTCCGGTGCACCGAAGGGCTGCAAACCAAGTACGGCAGCTCGCGCGTGTTCGACACGCCCATTTCCGAAGGCGGCATCGTCGGCGTCGCCGTCGGCATGGGCGCCTACGGCTTGCGGCCCGTTTGCGAAATCCAGTTCGCGGATTATTTCTACCCCGCCTCGGACCAGATCGTGTCCGAAGCCGCGCGCCTGCGCTATCGCTCGGTGGGCGAATTCATCGCCCCGATGACGATCCGCATGCCCTGCGGCGGCGGCATCTACGGCGGCCAGACCCACAGCCAAAGCCCCGAGGCCATGTTCACGCAGGTCTGCGGGCTGCGCACGGTAATGCCGTCCAACCCCTACGACGCCAAGGGCTTGTTGATCGCGTCCATCGAGAACGATGACCCGGTGATCTTCCTGGAACCCAAGCGGCTGTATAACGGCCCGTTTGACGGCCACCATGATCGCCCCGTGACGCCATGGACTGGCCGCCCCGGCAGCGTGGTGCCCACCGGTTACTACACCGTGCCGCTGGACTCCGCCGCCATCGTGCGGCCGGGCAATGCGCTGACGGTGCTGACCTACGGCACCACGGTCTATGTGTCCTTGACCGCCGCCGAAGAAACCGGCATCGACGCCGAGGTCATCGACCTGCGCAGCCTGTGGCCGCTGGATCTGGAAACCATCGTCAATTCCGTGAAGAAGACCGGCCGCTGCGTCGTGGTGCATGAAGCCACGCGCACCTGCGGGTACGGCGCGGAACTGATTTCGCTGGTCCAAGAGCATTGCTTCCATCACCTGGAGGCGCCCGTCGAGCGCGTGACCGGTTGGGATACTCCCTACCCGCACGCGCAGGAATGGGCGTACTTCCCCGGCCCGCGCCGGGTTGGCGAAGCGTTCAAACGCGCGATGGAGGTGTGACATGGGCATTCATATCATCAAGATGCCCGACATTGGCGAAGGCATTGCCGAAGTTGAACTGGTGGGCTGGCACGTCAAGGTGGGCGACACGGTTGCCGAAGACCAGCCGCTGGCCGATGTGATGACTGACAAGGCCACGGTGGAAATCCCGTCGCCGGTCGTCGGCAAGGTGATTGCGCTGGGTGGCGACGTGGGTCAGGTGATGGCCGTGGGCGGTGAATTGATTCGCCTGGAAGTGGAAGGCGAGGGCAATGTGCGGCCGGGTTCGGGCGCGCCGGGGCAGGGCGCATCGGCTCAGGCCAAGCCGGGGGCCGGCGACGCGTCGGCGTCCACGTCCGCGTCCACGTCCACGCAAGCCGAAGCTGGCGGGACTGCCGGCGCGAAAGCGGGCGGCATCGCGGGCCAGATCGCCGCGTCCATGGCGCCGGCGTCTGCCTCGGCTGCTGCACCGGCCCAGCCAAAAGGCAATCAACAAGCCAGTGCGCAATCTTCTCGACAAGCGGGGCATCAACCCGGGCAACAAGCCGCGCGATCCGCATCCGCTTCTTCCACCGCGCCCGCCGTGCCGCGCCAACCGGGCGACAAGCCCTTGGCCTCGCCCGCGGTGCGCAAGCGCGCCTGGGACTTGGGTATCGAACTGCGCTTTGTTGCCGGCAGCGGCCCGGCCGGCCGCGTCATGCATGAAGACCTGGACGCCTATCTGCAAGCGCAAGGCACAGGCAACGCGGTGCGCGGCGGGTCGGCGTATGTGGAACGCCATGACCAGGACGTGGTGCCCGTCATCGGTTTGCGCCGCAAGATCGCGCAGAAGATGGCCGAGTCCAAGCGCCGCATTCCGCATTTCAGCTACGTCGAGGAAATCGACGTGACCGAACTGGAAGACCTGCGCGTGCAGCTCAACCAAAAATGGGGCGAGTCGCGCGGCAAGCTGACCTTGCTGCCGTTGTTGGCGCGCGCCATGGTCGTGGCGCTGCGTGATTTTCCGCAGATCAATGCGCGCTATGACGACGAAGGCGGCGTGGTGACGCGTTACGGCGCCGTGCACATCGGCATCGCCACGCAAAGCGATGGCGGCCTGATGGTGCCGGTGATGAGGCACGCCGAAGCGCGCGACCTGTGGTCCATGGCGGCCGAGATCGGGCGCCTGGCGCAAGCGGTGCGCAGCGGCACGGCCGGGCGCGACGAGCTGTCCGGGTCCACCATCACCATCACCAGCCTGGGGCCCTTGGGCGGCATCGTGACCACGCCGGTCATCAACCACCCCGAGGTCGGCATCGTCGGCGTGAACCGCATCGTCGAACGGCCCGCCTTCCGCAACGGCGCCGTGGTGGCGCGCAAGCTGATGAACCTGTCGTCGTCGTTCGACCACCGCGTGGTGGACGGCATGGACGCGGCGCGCTTCATCCAGGCGGTGCGCGCGCTGCTGGAACAACCCGCGCTGCTTTTCGTGGAGTAAGCATGAGCCAGATCACAAAGACAACGACCTTGCTGGTGATCGGAGGCGGCCCGGGCGGGTACGTGGCCGCCATCCGCGCCGGCCAGCTGGGCGTGCCGACCATCCTGGTCGAGGGCGCGCAGCTGGGCGGCACCTGCCTGAACATCGGTTGCATCCCGTCCAAGGCGCTTATCCACGCGGCCGAGGAATTCGACAAGGCGCGCCATTACGCGGGCGAGTCTGCCCTGGGCATCTCGGTATCCCAGCCGGCCATCGACATTGCGCGCACGGTGTCCTGGAAGGACGGCATCGTGGGCAAGCTGACGGGCGGCGTGGGCGCGCTGCTGAAGAAAAACGGCGTGCAGGTGGTGCAGGGCTGGGCCAGCCTGCTGGACGGCAAGACGGCCGAAGTGGCCACCGCCGACGGCGCCACCTTGCGCATCCAGTGCGAACACCTGCTGCTGGCGGCCGGGTCCGAACCCACGCCGCTGGTGTCGATGCCGTTTGGCGGCATGGTGGTGTCGTCTACCGAAGCCTTGTCGCCCACGTCCATCCCCAAGCAGTTGGTGGTGGTGGGCGGCGGGTATATCGGCCTGGAACTGGGCACCGTGTACCGCAAGCTGGGCGCGGAAGTTGCCGTGGTGGAAGCGCAGGACCGCATCCTGCCGACTTACGACGCCGAACTGACCAAGCCCGTTGCCACCGCGCTGGCCAAGATGGGCGTGGCCCTGCATCTGAATCGCAAAGTGCTGGGCCTGAACGGCGCGGGCGACGCGGTGCGCATCCAGGATGCGTCCGGTGCTGAAACCCTGTTGCCGGCCGACCGCGTGCTGATCGCCGTGGGCCGCCGACCGCGCACGCAGGGCTGGGGCCTGGAAAGCCTGCAACTGGATCGCAAGGGCAATGCGCTGCGGATCGATGACCAGTGCCGCACGTCGATGCGCGACGTCTGGGCCATTGGCGATATTGCGGGCGAACCGATGCTGGCGCACCGCGCCATGGCGCAGGGCGAGATGGTGGCGGAACTGGTGGCGGGCAAGCGTCGCCACTTCCAGCCTGCCTCCATTCCCGCCGTGTGCTTTACCGACCCGGAAATCGTGGTGGCGGGCCTGTCGCCCGATGAGGCGCAAGCCGCGGGGCTGGACTGCCTGGCCGCGTCCTTCCCGTTTGCCGCCAATGGCCGCGCCATGACGCTGGAGTCCACCGACGGCTTTGTCCGCGTGGTGGCACGGCGCGACAACCATCTGATCGTGGGCTGGCAAGCGGTGGGGCGCGGGGTATCGGAATTGTCGACGGCGTTCGGCCAGTCGCTGGAAATGGGCGCCACGCTGGAAGACGTGGCGGGCACCATCCACGCGCATCCGACGCTGGGCGAAGCCGTTCAGGAAGCCGCCCTGAAAGCACTGGGCCACGCGCTGCACATCTGACGCGGCCTGCTGCGCGGGTCGATGCACGGCCGGTGGTGGCAATTGCCGCCGCCGGCCGGAATTGTCTTTACCGGCCGCTGCTGCGGGCCGTCTCCGTCTTTACCGGCCGCTGCGGGCCGTGTCCGTCTTTATCGGCCGCCGCCGGCCATGATGGTGTTCACCTGCCGCCATCGATATACGGCCGGGCCTGAAGGACGATGATGTTGTCGCCTTGCACGGCCCATTCAATATCCTGGTCCACGTTGCCCAAGCGCACTTTGATCTGGTTGCCCACGGCAGCCAGCCGCGCGACCAGCGCATCGTTCAACACCTGTCTTGACCCTTCGATGGGTACTTCGCGCACGCCACCGGCTGCGTCCGCCACCAGTTGCGTGTCCTCGGCCGACCGGCTCAGCACCTGCACCGCCTTGGACCACGTCGAATACATCAGCTGTTCTGCCTGGCGCTTGCCTTCCACCACCTTGATCCCCAGGCCGCGCTTGGCCGAGATGTACGTCACGTAGCGACGCGAGGCATCGAAGGGGTCGCGCGTAATCATCACGCCGGAACTGTCCGAGGCGGCCGCCGACTGCACCAGCACCGCCATCACCACGCCACCCTGGCCGATACCGGCCGCGCGCCGCGCTTCGTAGGCCTCGAAGTTATAGACCGACGCCCACACCGTCTGCACCGCTTTCGCCAAGGCATCCGGCTGCGTCACGTTGGGCACCGTGGTGTACAGGCCCGCGCCGCTGAACCCCGGCAGGTCTTCGGAATTGGACGAACTGCGCACGAAGACGCCGCGCCCTTTCAACTGCGTTCTCCAGCGTTCCCGCCATGCGTCGGCAAGCACGGTGTCGGGCGTGGCGTTGACGATGTCCTGGCGCAGTGCGGCCAGTTCGGCTCGGCGCACGCTGGCGTCGCCGATAAAGTCGGGCCGCTGTTCCAGCGCTGCGACGCGTTCGGGCACGCCCAAGCGATCCATGAACGCGACGTACTGCGCGAACGGTATGCAAAAACCGTCCGGCACGCTGGCCAGCGGGGGCAGGGCGGCTTTCAGCGCGCCCAGGTTGGCGGCCTTGACGCCGCAATGCCGGCTGTCGCGCGTGGCCATGCCGGTCAGCGGCTTGATGGCGCGCACCGACAGGTCCGGCTTGGGCAGCGCCACGGCGACGCGCGGCGGCGGCGGGGGCGGCGCACCCGCGTCCGGTCGCGCAATGCGCTCGACCTGATAGCCGTTGCTGTTCACGGTCAGCTGCACCCATTGCCCGTCATGCTGGCGCAGCACAGCCACGGCATCGCGCACGTAGGCGTTCGGAATGCGCCACCCCTTGGCCAGCAGATTCACGTGTGACAACAGCGTGGACGGGCGCTGCGTGACCAGCCCGGCGACGGGCGGCAGCGCAACCGGCACTTCGTCCAGCACCACGATGTCGGTCGGCGCCAGGTCGGGCGTATCCTCCACCGACTTCACAATACGCAGACGCCCCTGGGCGCGGCCGGTATTAAGTGGCAGAAAGGTCTGCTCGCGCAGCAGCGCCTCTTGCGTCACGAAAGCCAGTCCGGCCGATTGCGCCGTCTGCTCATGCATCGTGGAATTCGCCTTGAAGCGTACCGGCTCGTAAAAGGTGCCGCGCAGCTTATCTTCCGTCAGGCGCAACAGCGCGGGCGTGACGCGATCACCTTCCCAGAATTCATAGGTGTAGCCGGGCAGGTCCCGCTGCCAGCTCAGCGTGCCGAACAGCAGGCGGCGGTCCGGGTCCTTGTACTGCGCAATCAACGTGGCCTTGTCCATGCCGGGCAGCAGCTGGCGTTCACGCGCAAAGTTCTCGTGCAGGGTGTAGCGCGGCGTGTCCAGGTAATAGATGCGGTTGCCGCGCTGCCGATCGATGACGAACAGCACGTGGGGAATCTCCAGCGGCGTCCCGGCGTTGTAGACGCGCGCCAACTGCCGGAATTCGGCCTCTGTGCGGATCTGGCTCAGAAACCCTGGCCCGCCACGCTTGGCGCTTTCCGCCAGCCTGGCTTCGCGTTCATCCGGGCGCAACGGGCGCTGGTTTTCGTAGGGCGACGGCTTGCGCGCCGTCTGCGCCTGGGCAGCCAGCCCCCAGCCGGCGGCCAGCAGCCCGGCCAGGGCAAGCACAAGCAGTTTCGGCCGGCGCGGCGGGCCAGGACGACGTAAGGCGGCAGTGGGGCGCATCAAGGAGCAGGGCGCATCAAAAAAGGAGGCGGATCGCAAGAGGTTGCGATCATATCGGAGCCGCCAGGCCGGCCCGTAGTGGGATGTTTCCAGGTGTGGCCAAGCGTGTGAGCCGGGGGGTGAATTGGTCCGCTTTTTTGCTAAAGCCTCTGGTCCAGACTGGAGGCATCTCCTACCTTTCTGCAAGGAGGGGATTCGATCGGCCCGCTTTTCGGGTCTGTTTTTTGGATTTTGCTTTGATGTCGCCCTGAACCGGGGTTCTGGACAATAAGGAGGCCGTTGTGCTGACCTATCCCTACACGCTGACTCCCGACACGAACGGTACGTTGTTGGTGCTCTTTCCCGATTTTCCCGAGGCTGCCAGTGTGGCAACCGATGAACGGGATGCCGCCGAGAACGCATTGGAAGCGCTGGAGGCCGTGCTGGAGATTTACTTCGATGAGCGTCGACCCATTCCGCTACCTGGCCCGACGCGCGCAACACAGCACTCTGTCACCTTGCCCGCCGTGGTTACCAGCAAAGTGTTCCTGTCCAACGAAATGATTCGCCAAGGGGTTCGCAAAGCCGAGATGGCTCGACGTCTGGGCGTTCATACGCCCCAGGTTGATCGCCTGTTGAATCTGCGGCATTCGTCACGCATCGAACAGGTCGAAGCGGCGCTGGAAACCCTGGGCCGCAGGCTGGACGTGTCCATCGCGTAGCCGATACGCCTGCATGCCTTCAACGCAACAAGGCCCCCAATCGGGGGCCTTGTCTTTACCGCAACCCGCTTGGCGTCGGAATCAGCCTTGGGCCGTTTCCGCCAGGACGCGGCGGGCTTCTTCGGCGACGCGTTCGGGGGCGGTGCCGCCGATGTGCTTGCGGGCGGCGACCGAGCCTTCCAGTGTCAGCACGTGGTGGACGTCGTCGCCGATCTGGGCGTGATACGCCTTGAGCTCGTCGGTGGACAGGTCGGCCAGGTCGCAATTGCGTTGTTCGCAGTCGCGCACGGCGTGGGCAACCACTTCGTGGGCGTCGCGGAACGGTACGCCGCGCTTGACCAGGTAGTCGGCCAGGTCGGTGGCGGTGGCGAAGCCTTGCAGGGCGGCGGCGCGCATGTTGTCGGCCTTGACCTTGATGCCGGCTGCCATGTCCGCGAAGATGGTCAGCGTGTCGCGCACGGTGTCCACGGTGTCGAACAGGCCTTCCTTGTCTTCCTGGTTGTCCTTGTTGTAGGCCAGGGGTTGGCCCTTCATCAGGGTCAGCAGGGCGACCAGGTTGCCGTTGACGCGGCCGGTCTTGCCACGGGCCAGTTCAGGCACGTCGGGGTTCTTCTTTTGCGGCATGATCGAGCTGCCGGTGCAGAAGCGGTCGGCCAGGTCGATGAAGCCCACGCGCGGGCTCATCCACAGCACCAGCTCTTCGGACAGGCGCGACACGTGCGTCATGATCAGCGCGCCGGCGGCGCAGAATTCGATGGCGAAGTCGCGGTCGGAAACGGCGTCCAGCGAATTGCGGCACACGCCGTCAAAGCCCAGCGTCTTGGCGACACGTTCGCGGTCGATGGGGAACGACGTGCCGGCCAACGCGGCGGCGCCCAGCGGCAGGCGGTTCACGCGGCGGCGGCAGTCGGCCAGGCGTTCGGCGTCGCGGCCGAACATTTCGGCGTAGGCCAGCAGGTGGTGGCCGAAGGTGACCGGCTGGGCAACTTGCAGGTGGGTGAAGCCCGGCATGATGGTGCCGGCGTTGTCCAGCGCGACGGCGGCCAGCGCATGACGCAGCTGGCGCAGCAGGTCTTGCAGGTTGTCGATTTCGTCGCGCAGCCACAGGCGGATGTCGGTGGCGACCTGGTCGTTGCGTGACCGGCCGGTGTGCAGGCGCTTGCCCGCATCGCCCACCAGTTCCACCAGGCGCTTCTCAATATTCAGATGCACGTCTTCCAGATCCAGCAGCCATTGGAAGCTGCCGGCGTCGATTTCAGACAGGATCTGCGTCATGCCGCGCTGGATGTCGGCCAGGTCTTGCGCGCCGATGATGCCCTGGGCGGCCAGCATGTCCGCATGCGCGAGCGAGCCCTGGATGTCGTGTCGCGCCAGGCGCTTGTCGAAATCCACGGACGCCGTATAGCGTTTGACGAGTTCGGATACCGGTTCCGAGAACCGGGCGGACCAGGCCTGCGCCTTGTTGGCGAACTGGTTTTGATCGGGGGAGGGAGTGTTTGCCATGATGGGCGGAATTATAGGGCCTGCCGACAAGCGGGCGCACGCGCGGGCGCCGGGGCCGCGATTTTTGGGGGCAGCAACGCGCGGCGCGCGCCACTTGTCGGATAATCCCCCGTTGGTTTCTAGAACGTAGAGCGAGTACAAGACATATGCCCATGGAATGGGAAGAACTGGTGACCCAGCTGGACGCCCACATGCCGCACGAGGCGTGGGCGCAGACGCTGGTCGGCGCCGGCGTGCTGGTCCTGACGGCGCTGTTCGTGCAGTGGGTGGTGGCGCGTGTGGTGCTGCTGCTGGCGCACCGGGTGCTGGTCCTGAGCGGCCGGGGCGACTGGGACAAGGCCCTGCAACGCCGCCGCGCCTATCAAAACCTGTGGTACGCCGTGCCGTTTGCCGTGGTGTCGATGGGTATCGGCCTGGTGCCGCATGCCGAGCGGGCGGTGTCGGTGGTGGGCCGGCTGGCGCATGCCGGCGCGTGGATCTGCGTGTTCGTGGCGTTTTCGGGCGTGTTGAGCGCCTGGCAGGACACCTATTCCGCGACCACCCGCGCGCAGACGCGGTCCATCAAGGGCTATATCCAGATCGGCAAGCTGATCCTGATGGCCGTGTGCACCGTGCTGGTGCTTTCCATCCTGATCGACCGCTCGCCGCTGTGGATGATTTCAGGCCTGGGCGCGCTCTCGGCCGTGCTGTTGCTGGTGTTCAAGGACACGCTGCTGTCCCTGGTGGCCAGCACCCAGCTGACCAGCAACGACATGCTGCGCATCGGCGACTGGATCGAAATGCCGCAATCCAACGCCGACGGCTTCGTTAAGGATATTGCGCTGCATACCGTCAAGGTGCAGAACTGGGACAACACCGTCACCACGGTGCCGACCTACAAGCTGTTCTCGGAAAGCTATCGCAACTATCGCCACATGTTTGAATCCGGCGGGCGGCGCATCAAGCGCACGCTGCGCATCGATGCGGCCAGCGTGCGCTTCCTGACCGACGAGGAAGCCCGGCAACTGATGCGGTTCCGCCTGTTGCACGACTATTTGCAAGCCAAGACGCTGGACATCGCCCAAGCCAACCAGACCATGGGCGAACTGGCCAGCGTGCCGGCCAACCGCCGCCGCCTGACCAACATCGGCACCTTCCGCGCCTACGGGCTGGCGTATCTGAAACAGAACCCCGAAGTGCGCCAGGACATGGCGATGATGGTGCGCATGATGGAACCGGCGTCCGACGGCATCCCCGTCGAGGTCTATTGCTTTACCGCCGTGACCGCCTGGGTGGAATACGAGCGCATCCAGGGCGATATCTTCGACCATCTGCTGGCCATCTTGCCCGAATTGGGCCTGCGCCTGTACCAGCAACCGTCGGGTGCGGACTTCGGCGCCATGGGCAGCCAGCTGCGCGAAAGCGCGATTCAGGCCGCACTGTCGGCCGAACGCGATCGCCCCGGCCTGGTCCTGCCGGACGGGCACGGCGCGGCGTCGGGGCCGCGTGGCCCCAGCGACAGCAAGGTGCCCGGCTAGCCCTGGCCGGGCCAGGCGCCATGAGATAATCCGCGCGTTGGAATTTAGTCTTCATTGACCCCAGGCGAACTCCCGATGTCGAACCCGTTCTTCAACCTGTATTCCCACGGCTTCGCCCGGGTGGCGGTCGGCGTGCCCGAATGCCGCATCGCCGATCCGGCCTTCAACGCCACGCAAACCATAGAACTGGCCCAGCAGGCCGCCCAGGGCGGCGCGGTGCTGGTGGCGTTTCCCGAGCTGGGCCTGTCGGCCTACACCTGCGACGACCTGTTCCACCAGAAAGCCTTGCTGGATGAGTGCGAAGAGGCGTTGGCGCGGGTGGTGGCGGCCACGGCCGACTTGGATATCGCCGTGATCGTGGGCGCGCCGCTGCGCGTGTCCCACCAGCTGTTCAACTGTGCCGTGGTGGCCGCGGGCGGGCGCGTGCTGGGCGTGGTGCCCAAGAGCTACCTGCCCAACTACGGCGAATTCTACGAAGCCCGCCAATTCAGCGCCGCCGACTGCGCGGCCGTCACCGACATCGTTTTGCTGGGCCAGACCGTGCCCTTCGGGCCCGAATTGCTGTTCCAGATGGAAAAGCTGCCGCTGTTCCAGTTCCACGTCGAAATCTGCGAAGACGTCTGGGTGCCGATCCCGCCGTCCTCATTCGCCGCGCTGGCCGGCGCCACCGTGCTGGTGAACCTGTCGGCGTCCAACATCGTCGTCGGCAAGTCGCAATACCGCCATCAACTGGTGGCGCAGCAGTCCGCGCGCTGCCTGTCGGCCTATATGTACACGTCGGCCGGCCGGGGCGAATCGTCCACCGACCTGGCCTGGGACGGCCAGGCAATCATCTATGAAAACGGCGAACTGCTGGGCGAATCCGAACGCTTCCTGAACCATTCGCACCTGCTGTTCTCGGACGTGGACCTGGATCGCCTGTCGCGCGAACGCATGCGCCAGACGACGTTCGGCCAGTCCGTGCGCCGCCATCAGGACGAAGTGCGCAAGTTCCGTTCGGTGGCGGTGCCGGTGAACCCGCCGCTGGACGATGCCGAACTGCCGCTTGAGCGCCGCGTGGCGCGCTTTCCGTATGTGCCGGCCGACCCGCAACAGCGCGATGCGCGCTGCAAAGAGGTCTACAGCATCCAGGTGCAGGCCCTGGCCCAGCGCCTGTCGGCCAGCAAGATGTCCAAGGTGGTCATCGGCATTTCCGGCGGGCTGGATTCCACCCACGCGCTGCTCGTCTGCGCGCAGGCCATGGACACGCTGGGCCTGCCCCGGTCCAACATCCTGGCCGTGACGATGCCCGGCTTTGCCACCAGCACCCGCACGCTGCAACAGGCGCGCCGCCTGATGGCGGTGGTGGGCTGCACGGCGTCCGAAGTCGATATCCGCCCCAGCTGCCTGCAAATGCTTAAAGACCTGGGCCACCCGTACGCGGAAGGCAAACCGGTCTACGACATCACGTTTGAAAACGTCCAGGCCGGCGAACGCACCAATCACCTGTTCCGCATCGCCAACTTCAGCAACGCCATCGTCATCGGCACCGGCGACCTTAGCGAACTTGCACTGGGATGGTGCACGTATGGCGTGGGCGACCACATGTCGCACTACAGCGTCAACGCCAGCGTGCCCAAGACCCTGATCACGCACCTGGTGCGCTGGGTGGCGGAATCCGGGCGGCTGGGCGATGACGGCGCCGGCGTGCTGCTGGACGTGCTGGGCACCGACGTCAGCCCGGAATTGGTGCCGGGTGGCGCCGACGACAAGCCCGTGCAGAAAAGCGAAGATTCCATCGGCCCGTACGAGCTTCAGGATTTCAACCTGTACTACACGCTGCGCTATGGGTTTGCGCCCACCAAGGTGGCGTTCCTGTCGCTGGCCGCCTGGCGTGACCGCGAAGCGGGCGCCTGGCCGGACGCCGGCCACGTGGTGCGCAACCAGTACGACCTGGCCGCCATCAAGCGCAACCTGAAGATATTTTTGGACCGGTTTTTCCGTACAACGCAGTTCAAGCGTACCTGCGTGCCCAATGCGCCCAAGGTCGGCTCGGGCGGCTCGCTGTCGCCGCGCGGCGACTGGCGCGCGCCCAGCGATTCGGAATCCGTGGTGTGGATGCGCGACGCCGAACGCATTCCGGATGCCGGGCCCAACGCCTGATCGGGGTTCTCCCGCAATGACGCCGGCGGCCCGTTTGCATGGCGGGCCCCGGTGGTATTCTCTTATCCATCGCGCCCCGGCTGCCTCGCAAGCGGTGGGCAGGGCGCCGCAACACATCAAAAACCCAGGACGCCCAACGTGAAACAAGTCACCGCCATCATCAAACCCTTCAAGCTCGACGAAGTCCGCGAGGCGCTGGCCGAAGTCGGCGTCAGCGGCCTGACCGTCACCGAAGTCAAGGGTTTCGGCCGCCAAAAGGGCCACACCGAACTGTACCGGGGCGCGGAATACGTGGTGGACTTCCTGCCCAAGATCCGCGTTGAAGTCGTGCTGCCCGACGACCAGGTCGAAGCCGCCATCGAAGCCGTGGTCAAGGCCGCGCGCACCGGCAAGATCGGCGACGGCAAGATCTTCGTGTCGCCCGTTGAGCAAGCCATCCGCATCCGCACCGGCGAAGCCGACGAAGAGGCGCTGTGATCCGCGCCGCCTGTTGACCGCCATCGGCTGAATGTCAAAGGCGCTCGTCCCATCACCGGGGCGGGCGCCTTTGTCTTTTTGGCCCTTTGCCTTTCTAGCGGATCAGCTGGTTCATTTCCAGGATCGGCATCATCACCGCCAGCACGATCAGCAGCACGAACCCGCCCATCAGCAGGATCAGCGCCGGCTCAAGCAACGCCGTCATCGCCATGGCGCGGCGTTCCAGATCGCGCGACAGGTTCTGCGCACCGCGATCCAGCAATTCGGGCAGGCGCCCGGTTTTTTCGCCGCTGGCGATCAGGTGCACCAGCAGCGACGGGAACACCTTCTGTGCGCCCAGCGACGCCGATAGCGCCGCGCCTTCGCGCACGCGGGCCGACGCTTCATCCACCGCCAACCGCAGCACATCGTTGCCCAAGGTGCGACGCGCCGCCTCCAACGCCGTCAACAAGGCCACGCCGCTGCCGCACAAGATGGCCAATGTCGAAGCAAAGCGCGCGGCGTTCACGCCCAGCACAAAGCGGCCGGCCAGCGGCAGCCGCAGCACACGCGCATGCCAGGCTCGGCGCGCCGCCGGCGCGCGCAGCGTGTAGCGCCACAGCACGATGGCGGCCACCAGCACCGCGCCCGTCACCGCACCCCATTCACGCACGTAGTCCGACAGCGCCAGCATCACGCGGGTCAGCATGGGCAGTTGCTGCTTGGCGTGGTTGAACGCCGACACCACCTGCGGCACCACATAGCCCAGCAGAAAGATCACGATGATGACCGACACGCTGGCGACCACGGCCGGGTAGATGAACGCCGTCATCACCTTGCTGCGCAGCGTATTGCGTTCTTCGATGTAGTCGGCCAGCTTTTCCATCACTTGCGCCAGGTCGCCGGATTCTTCACCGGCGCCGATCAGCGCGCGATAGATCTCGGGAAAGTCGCGCGGCCGCGCGGCCAGCGCGGTGGATAAGCGATGGCCCGCGCGCACGTCATCGCGCACCGCGCCCAGCGTGGCCGCGATGTGTTTTTTCTCGGCTTGTTCAAGCGTGGCGGACAGGGCGGCGTCAAGCGGCAGGCGCGCGGCCAGCAGGCTGGCCAACTGCCGCGTCAACCAGGCCAGGTCTGCATCCGACAAGCGCGTGCGCAAGCCGGCGCCCAGCCCTTGCGCGCGCGCCGCCAATGCGGTGGACAAGGGCAGCAAGCCCCGGCCGCGCAGCTGGTTGCGAGCGCCGCGCTCGGTGTCGGCATCGATCGTGCCGCGCACGATTTTGCCCAACGCGTCGGTGGCTTCGTATCGGTAGGAAGGCATGGCGAAAGCAGGGGCCGGCGCGCGAATCAAAAACGCGCAAGAGCCCCGAATTTAAAGGGTTTGCAGCCCGTATGTTGCATGTCAAATATGACCGTAGTGTTGCACTGTCACCCCGTATACTCCGACGCGATTTCACGTTTTTTCACACTTGCATTCACGTCTGAAGGCACCTATCTCGTCATGCGTCACATCGCGCAATTCAGCCTTGCCGCCTTGCTCATCGCAAGCCAAATCGGACCGGCGATCAGCACGGCCCATGCTCAACAAACGGACAACCGTGTCAGCTTGAACTTCGTCGACACCGACATCCCCGCCGTGTTGCGCGCGCTGTCGTTGTTTACGCAGCGCAACTTCCTGGTGGACCCGCGCGTCAAGGGCAAGCTGACGCTGGTGTCGGACCGACCCGTTGATAGCGGGCAGGCACTGGCCATGCTGACGGGGGCGCTACGGCTGCAGGGCTTTGCAATTGTGGACGTGGACGGCGTGACGCGCGTCGTGCCCGAAGCCGACGCCAAGCTGCAAGGCAGCGCGGTGGTGGGCAATACGCCGCCGACCCAGGCGCGGCAAGCTCAGACGCGTCCCGCGCAGGCGGTAGCAGGCGCGCCAGCTGGCAACGCCGCGCGTGGCCCGGTGCCCGTGTCCGCGTTTGCCAAGGGCGCGGGCAGCAGCGGCGAGATGCTGACGCGCGTGTTTCCGTTGAAGTACGAAAACGCCGCCAACCTGGTGCCGGTGCTGCGCCCCATGGTGCCGCCGAATAACCCCATCAACGCGTACCCCGGCAACAACACCTTGGTAGTCACCGACTACGCCGACAACCTGGAACGCATCGCGCAAGTCATCGCGCGCATCGACGTGCCCAGTTCCATCGACACCGACGTGGTGCCGGTGCAGTCCGGCATTGCCACCGACATCGCCATCCTGGCCTCGCAATTGCTGGACACGCAAAGCAGCGACCCCACGCAGCGCATCGCGGTGGTGGCCGACCCGCGCAGCAACAGCGTGCTGGTGCGTTCGGGCAGCCCGGCGCGCACGCGGCTGGCGCGCGACCTGATCCTGAAGCTGGACGCGCAGCAAAACCGTGCCGGCAATCTGCACGTGGTCTACATGCGCAACGCGCAGGCCACGCGCATCGCCGAAGTGTTGGGCGGCTTGCTGTCCGGGCAGGCCAATGCGGCGCCCGGCGCCTCGGGCGGCGCGGCAGGCAGCAACACGGGCGGTGCCCAGCCCGGCGCGCGCGCGCAAAACACCTCGGCCGGCAACGTGCCGGCGGGGCAGGGCATGGGGGCCATGTCGGGCTCGTCCAAGGGCGGCTTGTCTGGCGAACAAGAACGCATCGCGCGGGAAGACAACAGCACACAAGCCGTGTCGTATTCGGCCGGCGGCGCCACCATCCAGGCCGACCCGGCCACCAATTCGCTGATCATCTCCGCGCCGGAACCGCTGTACCGCAGCCTGCGTGAAGTCATCGACCAGCTGGACCAACGTCGCGCGCAAGTGCTGGTGGAAAGCCTGATCGTTGAAGTCAGCGAGCAAAAGGCGGCGGAATTCGGCATCCAGTGGATGACGGGCGCCGGCAATATCAACAGCAACGGCACCAGCTTTATCGGCGGCACCAACCTGGGCGGCAGCGGCATCACGGGCACCGGGCCCACGTCCATCGACGCCATCGGCAGCGGCCTGAGCCTGGGCGTGGTCAAGGGCACGGTGGACGTGTTGGGCAACCAGGTCATCAACCTGGGCGTGCTGGCCCGCGCCATGCAGAACACGGGCGAAGCCAACATCCTGTCCACGCCGAACCTGCTGACGCTGGACAACCAGTCGGCCAGCATCCTGGTGGGCAAGACGGTGCCGTTCGTGACGGGCCAATACGTCACGTCGGGCAGCAACGGCAGTTCGAATCCGTTCCAAACCATCGAACGCGAAGACGTGGGCCTGAAGCTGAACATCCGCCCGCAGATTTCCGAAGGCGGCGCGGTCAAGCTGGACATCTACCAGGAAGTCAGCAGCATCGACGAAAGCCGCTCGAACGCCACGACGGGCATTGTGACCAACAAGCGCGCCATCGATACCAGCGTGCTGATCGACGACGGCCAGATCATCGTGCTGGGCGGCTTGCTGGAAGACAACGTGACCTTGACGTCCAACAGCGTGCCCGGCCTGGGCTCGCTGCCCGTGATCGGTTCGCTGTTCCGCTACGACACGCGCAAGCGCACCAAGACCAACCTGATGGTGTTCCTGCGCCCCTACGTGGTGCGCGACGCCAACCGCAGCGCCAGCGTCACGATGGACCGCTACGACTACATGCGCCGCGCCCAGGGCTCGGCGCAGCCGGGCCAGCATTGGGCGCTGCCCGACATGCAGGCGCCGATGCTGCCGCCGCCGGGCTCGGCTCCGTCGGTGTCGAACAACGCCTATGACCTGCGTCCCGAACAACAAGCCGACACGCTGCGCCGCCCGCCGCCCACCACGGTGCAGTCGTTTGCCGTGCGGCAGTATCCGGGCGCGAACGCCACCCGCGATGCCGCGCGCCCGATCCGCGTGTCCGGCGCGCTGATGCACAGCGTGGCGGTGGACCCCGAGTCGCTGCTATGAGCGCGCACCCCTTGCCCTATGCCTGGGCACGCGCGCAGCGCGCCGTGCTGTCGCTGCGCGCGGGGCAGGCGCAGTTGACCGTCAGCCCGCGCACGCCGGAATGGGCGGTGCGCGAAATTCGCCGCTGCCATGGCGACATTGCGCTGGCTCGGGTGGATGACGAGGCCCTGGAAACGCTCTTGACGGCGGCTTATAGCCATTCGGAAGACGCCGCGTCCGTCATGGGCGTGGCCGAAAACGAAATCGACCTGGACCGCTTGTTGCAGGACATGCCCGAAGTGGCCGACCTGCTGGAAGCGCAGGACGATGCGCCGGTGATCCGCATGATCAACGCGCTGTTCGCGCAGGCCGCGCGCGACGGCGCCAGCGATATCCACATCGAACCCTTCGAGACGCACTCGGTGGTTCGCTATCGCGTGGACGGCACCTTGCGCGACGTGGTGTCGCCGCGCAAGGCGCTGCACGCGGCGTTGATCTCGCGCATCAAGATCATGGCGCACCTGGACATTGCCGAAAAGCGCTTGCCGCAAGACGGCCGCATTGCGCTGCGCGTGGGCGGCCGGCCGATCGACGTGCGGGTGTCCACCTTGCCCACCGGCCACGGCGAACGCGCGGTGTTGCGCCTGCTGGACAAAGAGGCGGGGCGCTTGCAGCTGGAGCGCCTGGGCATGTGCCCCGATGTGCTGACGCAGCTGGACCGCTTGATCCGGCAGCCGCACGGCATCGTACTGGTGACGGGGCCGACGGGCAGCGGCAAGACCACGACGCTGTATGCCGCGTTGAGCCGGCTGGATTCGGCCACCAGCAATATCCTGACGGTGGAAGACCCGATCGAATACGACTTGTCCGGCATCAGCCAGACGCAGGTGAACGCCAAAATCGACATGAGCTTCGCGCTGGCCCTGCGCGCCATCTTGCGGCAGGACCCGGACGTGATCATGATCGGTGAGATCCGCGACCTGGAGACCGCGCAGATTGCGGTGCAGGCGTCGTTGACGGGCCACCTGGTGTTGGCGACGCTGCACACCAACGACGCGGTCTCGGCCGTGACACGGCTGACGGACATGGGCGTGGAACCCTTCCTGCTGGCCTCGTCGCTGCTGGGTGTGTTGGCGCAGCGGCTGGTGCGCAAGCTGTGCCCGGAATGCAAGAAGCCGTCGATGCAGAATGGCGTGCGCGTGTTTCACCCTGTGGGTTGTCCGACGTGCAATCACACGGGCTATAGCGGCCGTTCCGGCATCCACGAACTGTTCACCGTGGACGACGACGCGCGCCGTTTGATCCACGAAGGCCGCGACGAACGCGAACTGCGCCAGGCCGCCATGGCCGCCGGCATGCGAACGATGCGGCAAGACGGCCAACGCTGGGTCGACAGCGGGCAGACATCACCCGAGGAAATCGTGCGGGTGACGCGCGACGCTTGATCGGGCTGTTTGCTATTTGCCCGTGCTGAAGACGACCGTATCGCCAGACCGGCGGCCCAGGGTGGACATCAGGCCGTCCAGCGCCGCCCGCTGGGCGTCGGTGGCACCCGGCGCGTACGTGGCCTTGCCTTCAAAGCGCACACCGCGCGGGCCGGCCGTGCCCTGGCCCGTAACCGTCAGCAGGCCGCTTTCCGTCGTCAGCGCCAATGTTGCACCGGACTTTCCCGCGCCTTGCAGACGCAGCAGGTAGGTGCCCACCGGTGTGATGGATGTCAGCGCGGTGCCGGCGTTACGCCAGCGCAGGTCCGCGATATTGCCGGTGGGCAAGTCACCGCCCAAGCGCAGCGCTTGCCAATTGATTTCCAGCATGCCGTCGGGCGCCAGCGTGTTCCAGGGTGCGCCCAGCGCCGGTAACACCGTGGCCGGCACGCGCAACGATTGCGCGGGCAATGACACCCCGGTCCAACCCACGCGCGCGCGCAGGGGGGCTTGCAACCACGGGTGCGTGATGTCCAGCGCCATCGCGCCCCAGCGCCACTGCCATTGCACGGGTTGCGGCAACACGCGCCGCGACCCCGGTGGCCCCAGCGCCACCCACGCGCTACCTTGCCACAAGGTGCCGCCGGCATCCGCCAGCGAAACCAAGGAATCGTCCGGCTGCATCGCCAACAGCCAACGCGCCGGCAGCACGCTGGCGGCACCCGCCAGAAAACACACGCCGCCGGCCAGCCACAGGGCGGCAGTCCGCTTGTTGAAAGCGAGGCGCGCCATCAGCGGGCACCCCGCATATTGAATGAAAGGGTCGGCATCAGCGGCCGGCCCCCGCACCGGCGGGGGCTAACGTAATGTGGCCATTGACCAGGCCCGGCAGCGGACGGCCATTGGGATTGGTCGCACGCGTCAATTCCACTTGCTGTGTTTGCAGGCCCCAATCGCGTGCGGCGCCATCCAGCCAGCGCAGCAACGCGGACGACGGCGCCTGGTTCAACGTCAAGCGCACGCCCTTGCCGGATTCAGGCTGGCCCAAGGACCACATCGCAGCCGGTAGCGCCGCGCCTTCCAGGCTGGCGCTTAATTCAGCGGGCGTGGGGGCGACAGCAACCGGCGTGGCCGAGCGTTGCCGCAACGCGCGGGCTTGCGTCGTCAAGTCGGCCACGGTCGCGGCCTGGCCGCGCAGGGCGGGCAGCTCGACTTGCAGCTTGCGCACGGTTTTCAGGGGCGGCTCGATCAGCGTGACGAAGATCACCGCGACGCCGACGAGCGCGGCGGCAACCGTCACCAGCCGCCGCTCACGCGGGGCCAGCGCCTGATAGCGATGGCGCGCGCGGGTCAGGGTGGGGTCTACGGTGTTGCGCAACGTGCCGGCGGCGGTTTGCCACTGGCGATGCAGGCGTTCAAGGGCGGTCATGGTTGTTTGCGCGTGATGCGCCAGGTGTTGTCGGTGTCGCCGCGTTCCAGCTTCAGGCCCAGGGCGGCGGCTTGCTGGATCAGTGCGGGCGTTTCGGAGACGCGCTGCGCGTCGGCCCCCGCGTCGGCCAATTGCAGCGTCAGCGCCTGGTCGGCGTACGTCAGCCGCGCGACTTTGTCGGCGGCAAAGGGCAGCGTTTGGGCGGCGGCGCGCGCCAGGGGCAGGAAGTCGCCCGCGCTGGCCGCGCCGCGATTGGCTTGCAGCGCGTCCAGGCCTTGCTGCGCCTGCCGCGCGGGGTCCAGCACCACAGGCAGATCAGGAAACGCCGCCAGCACCTGCTGACGCATGCCCGCCGTCAGGGCGTCGGCTTCAGCGCTGAGCCGCGAGGCGTAGAGATTCAACCCCGCAACCCACACCACCGCCGCCGCCGCGCCCCAACGCCACACGGGCCGCCAGCGCGACGCGCGCACCGGCGCCAGGCGCGGCATCGCCAGCGACCACGACGGCGACGGGGCCAGCCAGCGCGGGTCGGCCGGATCGCGCAGGGGCGTGGCGGATAGATCGGCGTCGAAGGCGAAGGAAGGGGTGGAGGACGCCTCCGAGGACGGACCGGCCACCGTCGGAACCAGCGTCTGCGGTGCAATCAGCGCGTCGACACGCAGGCCGTGCGCACTCAGCAACGCCCACGCGCGGCGCACCGGTTCGCGCGGTGACCACGCCAACGCCACGCTCCCATCGGCGGCGCGCGGGCTGAAGCCGATGGCCAGCGTGTCCAGGTCGCTAAGCACCAGGGGTTCCAGCGCGCTATGCACGGCGGCGGCAAAGCGGGCGCGGGGTACCGAGGGAACGCGGATGGTGGTGGCGATCACGTCGGCCGGATGCAGCACGGCTTCGCATACCGCGTTCGGATAGGCGCTGCCCAAGGCGTGCAAGGGCAACTCGCCTTGCCGGGCGCAGCGCCCGCGCCGGTCGAACCAGGCATAGGGCAGCGGGGAATCGGCGCCGAATTCATCCAAAGGGGCAAGCGCGATGCGCAAGGCGTTTTTCAAGGAGTTTCTCTTGTCCATATCGTGTCGGGCGCTGTGGGCGGCGCGCTGCGCACCAGCGCTTGCATGGCGACTCGCGCGCGTTCGTAGACGACGGTGCCGCTGGCCAGGAACCAGCCGCTGGCCGTGGTGACGGTGGGGGCGGGCGCGTCCACGCCGGTGCTTGCCAGCCGGTTGGCGAAGTCGCCCGCGTTGTTGAACCAGTTGCCGCGATCCCGCTCGCCCGCCAGCGCGCGCGCCTGCCCCAGCGAAAGGCCGGGCACCAACGCCGCGATGACTTCGGCGGGCGCGGTGTTGACGTTAACGCTGGTGGCAATGGGCAGCACGGTCATGGTGCGGCGCATCTCGTCGCGCACCGCCGGTTCCAAGCCCAGTTGCGCGGCGATGTCGTCCACGCCACGTGGCAGCGGTGCGCGCGCGTCCGGCGCGGTGGCGGGTTGGCCGTTGGGGGCAGACGGCGCATCGGCGGGCAGGGCGGGCGGCTGCGCCAGGGCAATGATGTCGATGATGCGCGGCGCCAGGGTATCGGGCAGTTGCTGCGCGGCCAGCAGCCGACGCAACACCTTTTCCTGCTCGGGTTGCGGCACGCCATTGCGCGCCAGATTGCTCAGGTTGTACTTGCCCTGTTCATCTTGCACACGCCCCGAGAACACGGCAACGCGATCGTCTCCCGGGCGCTCGATGCGCGTGTCCAGGATGGGCGTGGCCCAGATCTGGTCGCCGCGCGTGGTCGCTTCACGCTTGCCGTGATCGCGGATGACCAGGCGCGCCCAATCGATGCCGCCCGCCAGCATCACGCGCGCCTGCACCCGCGCCATTTCGTTTTCCACGCGCCGCGTGCTGGCCGTCTGGCGCTGGAACAGGCTGGTGGTCAAGGCCGCAACAATGGCAACAATGATCAGCGCGCTGATCACGGCGGCGCCCTGTTGCCGCTTGCCTGGGTGGCATGCACCGGCAACTTTCTGCGCGTTGCGGCGGCGCATCATGGCAGCTCCAGGATGCGCGTGTAGCGCTGCGCCCGGCCGGGGGC
>NZ_JBLVOL010000037.1:25917-65684 GCF_053543755.1 Achromobacter semiaridum
GGCCGGGCGCGCCGCGTTCCAGCGCGATTTCGATGCCGGTGGGCGGCGCGCCGAAGCTGGCGTTGGCGTTGGCCCAGCCCACGCCGGGCACCCAGGCGCGCAGGCTCAACGTCTTGACGCCAGGCAGCAGCAGTACGCCGTTGACGGCGGCGGGCAGAGGGCTGCGCGGCGCGGGCGGGCCGCTGACGCGCCACAAGCCGTCGGTGCGCACCTGCCACTGCACGCGTTGCCACAGGCCGTTGCCGTCCGGGTCGGGGCGCAGCAGTTCCAGCGTCTGGCCGCCCTGGCTTTGGCGGAGCAGGCGCACGCCGCTGCTGAGCGTGACGGCGTCCTTGCCCGCTGCGTCGAAGCCGGGGCCGGAATAAGACAGTTCCACATCGCGCGACATCTGCCCCAGCGTGCGGACGATGGCGTCGGTGTCTTCGGCTTGCTGCTCGATCCAGTCGCGCGCGCCGGACACGCTGGCCAGCCCGCGCCAGGCCATCAGGCTGACCAGTGCCATCAAGGCCAACGCGACCAGCACTTCGATCAGCGTGAAGCCCGCCTGGCGGGCGGCGCGGGAAACGGGACGTTGCATCGTCATCGCAGGCTGGACAGCAGGCCGTCCAATTGCAGCAGCACGGCGTCCGGGCGTGCCGAGGCCGCATCATGGACGTTGACCGATACCTGGCGGAAGCTGCGGTTCATGGAATTGGTGAAGACCAGCTCGCACTGCAACGCGCGGCCGCCTTGCGGGCAGGGCACCGTTTGCGAGCCGGCACGCGGCAGGCTTTGTTCCAGGCGCAATTGGGTCAAGGCATTCTGCGCGGCGAGCAGCGCCAGCGTCTTGTCCTGCAAGGCGCGGTTGTTGGCCGTCATGACGCCCGTGGCGCGCAGCGCGGCGGCCATCGCCACGGCGATGATGGCCAGCGCCACCAAGACCTCGATCAGCGTGAAGCCGCGTTCACGGCGCGCGCGGGGGGGGATGGCGCGGGTCATGTCGAGAGCGGGGGCCTCGGGCGAGCCGCCCGTATCGGGCAAGGCGTCCAAGTCCGTCGGAACGTCCACATCGCATCGTTCGCCCTCGCGGCGGGAAAATTCACTGGATCTCATAACGGCCGGCGGCGTCGCGTTGCAGGGTGACCGTGGCGTCGCCCGCGTGCAGGGTCAGCGTGATCGGATCCGCGACCCATTCGGTGTTGAACACCAACGGGCGGTCTGGCGTCAGCCGCAATTGCACGGCACCCGCGCGCCAGGTTTGCGGACGCAGCATGTCGTCGCCTTCCAGGCGATCCACCGGCACGACCACGTTTTCCTGCGCGCTGGGGCCGGGCGCGCGGCCCGCGCGTTCAAACGACCAGCCCGTGTCGCCGGCCAACCAGCGGATGGACCGGCCGTCGCTGCGTGCCTCGCTCTGCGCCACGGTGAACGCGTCCGCCAGCCGCTGGGCATCGGTCCGCAGGCCGTTGTCGCGCTTGCCAATCGACAAGCTGACCATGCTGGCCGCGATGGCCACGATCACCAGCACCACCAGCACCTCGACCAGCGTGAAGCCGCGTTCAGAGTTCCCAGGAACCGATGTCGGCATCGCCGCTTTCCCCGCCGGGCTTGTTGTCGGCGCCAAACGAGAACACGTCGATGTCGCCCTTGACGCCCGGGCTCAGGTATTGATACGGATGGCCCCAGGGGTCATTGGGCAGCTTGTCCAGATAACCGCGCCAGTTCGACGCGCCATCCGGCTTTTCAGCCAGCGCGCGCAGGCCCTGCGCCGTGCTCGGATAGCGCCCGTTGTCCAGCCGGTACAGCTTCAACGCCTGCATGATGCCCGCAATATCCTGCCGCGCCGCCACCTGACGCGCCTGGTCCGGGCGATCCAGCACACGCGGCACAATCAGGGCCGCCAGAATCCCCATGATCACAATCACCACCATGATCTCGATCAGGGTGAAACCTTGCTGACGGGCAAGCCCGCGCGGTAACTGACGCACTTTACGACTCCGGTCTTCTAGTAGAAGCCCGGGATTGTGGACATGAAATATGACAGTAATGCTTGCGTTGGCGTGGCGGCGGCAAAAACCCCGGGCATTGCGGCTTCCCACAACGGGTGGCGGCTTCGGCTTTGTGTCTATACTTTCCGAATGTCTTGCTTCGGGTCGCAAGACGCCGATAAAAGGGAAGCGCTCATGCGGTCCATCATTTCTCATAGCGGCTTGGTCGCCTTCATTGTCGAGGGCGCCAGGGCCGACAGCAGCCGTTCGCTGCACTTGCTGCGCGCTATCGAAGACACCGTGGCCAGCAACGAAGTGTTGGCCAATACCTTTGAAGCCATTTCAAGAAACGCCGCCGATGTTGCCTACGCCATCTGCCGTGCGCCCGTACGCCATTCGCGATTTGATGCGTTGCCCGCAACCTAGCAAGCTGAGAATGCACTCGATCACCGGCTGCTTTGACCCGCGCATCCTGAAAATAGACGTGCTGGCCAACAAGTCCTGGCAAATCACATTTGAAATGGACGGTTCCGTGGCGATTCTGCGGCGGTTGGGCACACACCGGAATATTGATCGAAGCCCTTGAATGGGCCCGATAGTGTCATCGCCATCAGCGGCGGGAATCGGTGCAACCCTCCCGCCTGCTACCATGGCCCTTCTACAAGGAGCGGTAATGGCTACAAAAGAGAAGTCTTCGACTGGTTTGGCAGCGTTGGTTGAAAAGGCGCTTCAACAGAAGAAGCTGGCTGCCGCCACGCAAAAGCCGACGGGATCTTCCCTGTCGAACATGGCGGGACGCAAGCAGATGGGGCGTCCCGCAGGCCGTAAGCGCTGATCGGCGGGCGCGGTAAGGACGCGCCGCCGGGTCTGCAACCCCGCATCATTCTTTTCCCTGCGTAATGCCTGCTGGCGCCGCCAGCGCGGCGGGCGTTGGCAGGCGATTCGATCTTCCCCCTTGCTCGACCGTCACGGCGTCTACTGCGATATCGCGCAGCACGATGCCAGGCGCCACTTCGGCGCCGGCGCGCCACGCCAGTGGCGGGCCACCATCCACACTAAGCACCGCCGCGCCATCCGGGCCGGCCGCGATCAGGCCCAGCACGCTGATCTGCGTGCGCATCACTTCATCTTTGCCAAACCATAGCGCCACCGGTGTGTTGTCGGCCGCGCGCGGCGGGGCCGCGGACACGGCGGGCGGCAGCGCGCCCGGACGCGGGGCCAGCAAGATCGACGCCCACACTCCCAAGCCGGCGGCCAATGCCAGCACGGCAATCACGCGCAGCGCGGCGGGGGCGGAGGGTAGGGCGGGGCGAAACGACAGGGGCATGGCGGACACAAACGGTTGGGCGGTTAGGCGGTGGAACGGATAAGCGATGGAACGGTGAAGCGGTGCAGCGGTCATGCGGGGTAGCGGTGAGGCGGTGAAGCGGTCATGCGGTGAAGCGGTGCAGCGGTGCAGCGGTGAAGCGGCGAATCGGTGAAGCAACGCGCCTGACTATAGCGGCGCTTCGTGACAATCGCGCGATGCATACCGGCTGTGTCGATTCAGCTTGCGTACAGCATTCTGTCATTGTGATTACACGGCGCCTATCTAGCATGCGGGCACCGCTCGGCGTCAACGGCCGGGCATTTATCCGATCCAATGGGAACCCGCATGCAAGACACGAATCAAGCCAATCGCCGCCGACTCCTGAAGATGCTGGGAGGCGCGCCGATGCTGCCGATTGGCGGCGTCAGCATGGCTGCGTTGCTGGCCGGCTGTAATTCCAGCGACGATGATGACGATGACGCCACGGGCAATCCGCAGCCCAATCCCGGCCCCGGCACGCAGCAGCCCGCACCGGTGACGTTCACGTCGGCATCGTTCACGCCGATGGCCGCGCCCACGCTGGCCAACCCCGAACTGATGGCGCGCACGACGGTCGGCTCGGCCATGGCGCTGACGTTCAGCGATGGCTCCAAGCGCACCGTACAACTGGGCTACGAACCGTTCTTCATCACCGGCGACACGGTGCCCGACGGCAAGGGCGGCACCGCCGTCGCGGGCGGTTATTTCAACCTGGCCGGCGCGCCCATCATGGACAACTCGGTGCCCGCGCGCGCGCGCCAGTTCTTCTCGAATTGCCCCGACGGCACCTCGCTGCTGGCCTTGTCCGCGCCCACCACGGTGCCGGGCGTGGCGGGCAACGCCGTGTACGCGGTGGTGCAGTTTGAATACCAGTCGATGGACCAGGCCGGCAACGATATGTACGGCTTGCTGCCGTCGCCCATCGCCGTGCTGACGCTGTCGCAAGACCCGAATACGGGCAAGCTCAGCCTGGTCAAGTACAGCAACGTGGACACGTCGTCGGTGCACGGCCTGTGGATCACCTGCGGCGCCAGCTTGTCGCCGTGGGGCACACATCTGTCCAGCGAAGAATACGAGCCCGATGCAACCACGGCACGCACGACGCCGTCGTTCCAGGCCTACAGCAACAACGTGTATGGCGACCCCAACAAGGCCAACCCGTACCACTACGGCCACATGCCCGAAGTGACCGTGCACCCGGATGGCACCGGCACGATCAAGAAGCACTACTGCATGGGCCGCATCTCGCACGAGCTGGTGCAGATGATGCCGGACCAGCGCACCGCGCTGATGGGCGACGACGCCACCAACGGCGGCCTGTTCATGTTCGTGGCCGACCGCGCGACCGATCTGTCGGCCGGCACCTTGTACGTAGCGCAATGGACGCAAACGTCGGGCACGGGCCCGGGCGCCGGCACGTTGAAGTGGATCAAGCTGGGCCATGCGACCAGCGCCGAGGTCAAGGAACTGGCCGACCAGCTGACGGCCGCCGACATCATGGACGTGCGCACGACGGACCCGGCCGACGCCTCGTTCACGAAGATTCGCTACAGCGGCAAGGACAACTGGGTGAAGCTGCAACCCGGCCGCCGCCAGGCCGCCGCGTTCCTGGAAACGCACCGCTATGCGGCACTGGTGGGCGGCACGCTGGCCTTCACCAAGATGGAAGGCACCACCGTCAACGCCAAGGACAAGATCGCCTACAGCGCGATGTCGCGCATTGAATCTTCGATGATCGACGGCAAGGTCGCGGGCTTGAAGGTGGAAGCCAACTCGGCCGGCGCGGTGTACCAGCTGCATCTGCAAGCGGGTCAGGCCGATACCGATGGCGGCGCCATCGACAGCGAATGGGTGCCCGTGGACATGGCGGCCGTGCCGGAGCTGATCGGCAAGCCGCTGGCCACGCCGGACGCGCTGGGCAACACGCACAACGCCGATTTCGTGTCGAATCCCGATAACCTGAAGTTCTCGGAAAAGCTGCGTACGCTGTTCGTGGGCGAGGACAGCGGCGGCCACGTCAACAACTTCATGTGGGCGTACAACGTCGACACCAAGGCCTTGTCGCGGTTGCTGTCGTGCCCGGTCGCGGCGGAATCGACCGGCTTGCAGGCGGTGGACGAAATCAACGGCTGGACCTACATCACCAGCAATTTCCAGCACGCGGCCGATTGGGGCGGCGTGCACGCGGTGGTACGGCCGACGCTGGAACCGCTGGTCAAGGCCAACTACAAGGACGGCTTTGGCGCGGCGGTCGGCTACCTGACCGGCGTGAAGATCGGCGCGTAAGCGCCCGGCCCAACGCAACCGCCAATAGCCAATAGCCAATAGACCGGACGTTCGAGCGCGGCATGGCCCACCGGGGATGCCGCGCGGTTTAAGGGAAGACATAAGGGACCGGCTTGCCGGTCCCTTATGCATTTCGGGCATCGGCAATCATTTCACAGGTGTAACGCTGACCATGCTGTGGTCGGCGCGCTCCTACACTCGGCGGCGTCAGGCTTGCCTGATGCCGTTGATGCGTCTTCCGGCATGCGTTGCCAGTCGCGCTGGCGCTGGCGTAGGCGTTTGCGATTCCGTTGGCGTTTGCGGTCGGCGTCGCGATTGGGTCTGCAATTGGGGCTGCGACGGGGCCCGCAAGCGGCCCTGCGACTGCGCCTGCAACCGGGCCTGCAACCCGGCCTGCAACCGGGCCTGCAACCCGGCCTGCAACCGGGCTTGCCCCTCCGCCCGCGCCTGTCCGCGCATTGCCGGTTCTTGTTCGCCTTTGAACCTGGGAGCGTTCACATGAAAAATCCTGATCACACACAGCGTCGCCGACTATTGAAGATGCTGGGCGGCGCGCCCATGCTGCCGCTGGGCGCGGCCAGTGCCGCGGGCGCGGCAAGCTTGTTCGCCGGCCACCCCGCGCGGGCGTCAGAGGACGGCACCCCCGCATTGCCGAGCGCCACCCCCATCGCGCGGCCATCCCTCGCCACGCCGGGCGCGGCGCCGTTCGTTTCCGCCGAATTCATCTCCATGCCCGCGCCCGGCCTGTCCGAGCCGGAAGGCATGGCGCGCACGACGGTGGAATCCGCGATGGACCTGGTCTTCGCCGACGGATCGCGGCGCCGCGTGCAACTGGGCTACGAAGCCTTCTTCATGACCGGGGACCGCGTGCCGGACGGCAAGGGTGGCATGGTGCTGGCGGGCGGATATCTGGATATCCATGGCGCACCCATCATCGATACGTCCGTGCCCGGCCGCGCTCGCCCGTTCTTTTCCGACTGCCCGGATGGCATGTCGCTGCTGACACTGGCCGGCCCGCTTGGCGAGGCCGACGGCGCAACGGGTCCGCCGACGACCCGCGGCGCGCCTTCGACACCCCCCCTGAAAGCGGCGACCCCACAAGCGACGGCCTCGGCCCCGAGACCTTCGACGACGACCGCGGCACCCGCGCCCGCCGCCACTGCCACCGCCACCGTCTACGCCGTCGTGCAGTTCGAATACCTGTCGCGCAATCGGGCCGGCGACGACATGTGGGCGCGACTGCCATCGCCGATCGCGGTGCTGACGCTGTCGCAAGACCTGCAAACCGGCCGACTGACCCTGGTGCGCTACAGCAACGTGGATACCTCGCGCGTGCATGGCCTGTGGGTGACCTGCGGCGCCAGCTTGTCGCCCTGGAATACGCATTTATCCAGCGAAGAATACGAGCCCGACGCCACCACCGCGCGCACCTCGGCATCGTTCCGCGCATTCAGTCGCCACCTGTATGGCGACGCCCGTCGCGCCAACCCGTATCACTACGGCCACCTGCCCGAAATCACCGTGCAGCCGGACGGCACCGGCAGCATCAAAAAACACTACTGCATGGGCCGCATCTCGCATGAATTGGTGCAGATCATGCCTGACCAGCGCACCGCCTTGATGGGCGACGACGCCACCAACGGCGGGCTGTTCATGTTCGTGGCGGACCGCCGCGCGGATCTGTCCTCGGGCACGCTGTACGTGGCCCGCTGGACGCAGACGTCAGGCACGGGTCCCGGCGCCGGGACGCTGACCTGGATCCGGCTGGGCCATGCCACCAGCGCCGAGGTCAAGGAACTGGCCGACGACCTGGTCGCCGCCGACATCATGGACGTGCGCACGGCCGACCCCAAGAACCCGGCCTACACCCGCATTCGTTTTGATGGCAAGAACAACTGGGTGCGCCTGAAGCCCGGCCGTCGCCAGGCCGCTGCCTTTCTGGAAACGCATCGGTACGCGGCACTGGCGGGCGGCACGCTGGCCTTTACCAAGATGGAGGGCACCACGGTCAACGCTCAGGACAAGATCGCGTACACCGCGATGGCGCACATCGAAACGTCCATGGTGGACGGCACCTCGCCGCACCTGCACGTAGAAGGCCCGGACGCGGGCGCGGTCTATCAACTGCGGCTGCAAGCCGGGCAGGTGGACACGGACGGGCGGGGCATCGACAGCGAATGGGTGCCGGTGGACATGGGCGCCGTGCCCGAACTGGTGGGCGCGATGCTGGCCGCGCCCGACGCCTTGGGCAACGGCCACCGCAGCGACCGGATATCCAACCCCGACAACCTGAAGTTCTCGGAGAAACTGCGCACGCTGTTCGTGGGCGAGGACAGCATGGGCCGGGTCAATAGTTTCTTGTGGGCGTTCAATGTCGATACGCGTGTGCTGTCGCGCTTGTTGTCCTGCCCGGTGGCGGCGGAATCCACGGGGCTGCACGCGGTGGACGACATCAATGGCTGGACCTACATCACCAGCAGTTTCCAGCATACGGCGGACTGGAACGACGTACACGATGTGGTGCGGCCCGTGCTGGAACCGCTGGTCAAGGCCAAGTACCGCAACGGCCGGGGCGCGTCCGTCGGGTATCTGACAGCGGTGAAGATCGGCGCCTGATCCACCCGCCGCCTTGCAAAAAATTCTGATCCGTCGATCAAGCTTTCTGCTCTTTGTTTCATGGACCTTTCACGTTCGCTGGCCACACTGTGCGCAGCGTAAACCGTGTTCATGAAACGAGAAGAGAAGCATGCGAACAATGGATTGGAGAAGATGGTGCGCCGTGTTGCTGGCCACCAGCGCATTGGCGGGCTGTGGGGGCAGTGACGATGACGATGACGGCGACGCCAGCGCGCCGCCGTCGCCCACGCAACCGCCGGTCAGCGAACCGGCCGCGCCGCGCGCCGACAAGGTGCTGTTCATCGGCGTGGACGGCCTGACCTATGACGCCATGCGCCGTGGCGTGGCCGACAAGTCCCTGGCCAACATCGGCGCGCTTGCCGCAACCCGCGCCTGGACGGGCGGCGTGACCGGCGACGTCACGCAGCAGCCCACGTTGTCCGCGCCCGGCTGGGCCACTTTGTTGACGGGGCAGTGGGCGGACGTGCACGGCGTGCGCTCGAACGCGGCCGGGCAGGCGATGAAGGCGGCCAGCCTGTTTCAGCGCATCAAGCTGGCGCACCCTGACGCGCGCACGGCCGGCGCATTCAATTCGCCGCTGCTGGCCGGCCTGGTGGGTAGCGACCGCGACGCGGGTTACCTGCAAGCGCTGACGGACTGCGCGGGTGTGGACGATTGCGTGGCCTCGCAGGCGCGCGACCGCATCACTGAAGGCTATGACGTGGTGGTTGCGCAGTTCGGCGCACCCGAACGCGCGGCCTCGGACAACGGCTTTACCGCCAACTACGATGCCGTGATCCGCCAGACGGACGCGGCCGTCGGCGTGCTGGCCAGGCAGATCGCCGAGCGCCGCGCCGCGCATCCGAACGAGAACTGGCTGATGGTGGTGGCGTCCAGCCATGGCCTGGGCAAGACCGGCGTGGCCGATGGCTTGCCCTTGTCCGCGAATAAGACCATCTTCCTGGCCAGCAACCCGCCCACGCTGTTGGGCGGCAGCGCGGATGACGCCTCGTTTGACGGCGCGTGGGACAGCAACTGGTACGCGTTGCCCAGCGCCGCCGACGTGGCCCCCACGATGCTGGCGCACCTGGGCGCCTTGCCCGCCACCGGCCAGTACGACATGGCGGGTACGCCCTTGTCCGAAGCCCTGGCGCTGCGTCGCCTGTCGGCCCGCACGTCCATGGACAACAAGAGCGTGACGCTGTCGTGGGTGCGCGGGGGCGAACCCGACGGCCAGATCGTGGTCAGCCGCGACGGCGTTGAGGTCGCGCGCTTGCCCGGCACCGACGCCGCCTATACCGACAGCGGTTTCACGTTCGACACGGAAGGCGTGCACACGCTGACCTACACCGTGTCGGCGGGCCGCGCCAGCAGCGCCACGCATGCGTCGGTGGTGTATGCCAAGCCGGTGCCGCTGTTGGCGTCGCTGCGCACAGGCCTGACGATGCTGTTCCCGTTTGAAGGCAACGTGACCGACATCGCGGCGGGCGGCGGCGCGATCACCCCGTATGACGGCGTACAGGCGCCCGCGTTCGCGGACGGCGGCGTGTTCGGCAAGATGTTCAAGAACGAGCGTGGCTCGGCCGCCCTGGGCGCGTTCAAGCTGGACTACCCGGCCGGCATGCTGGACAGCGTTCCGGTGTTCACCATCGGCTTCTGGTATCAGTCGGACGGCACGGCGAACGACCGCTCGATCCTGGGCAACAAGGACTACAACTCCGGCGGCAACCCCGGTATCACCATCGCCCAGTGGGCCGGCCCCGAGCTGCGCTTCAACGTGGCCGGTGGCGGCGCGCGCGCCGATATCAACGGCATCAAGTTCACGCCGAACAAGCCCGTGTACATCGCCATGACCATCGACAAGCCCGCCAAGATGATGACGGCGTACGTGTACGACAGCGAAATCGGTTTCTTGCGTCGCAACGTGACCACGGGCTCGGTGAACCTGGCGCAAGTGGCCGGCCTGTTCGGCCCGCACATCGGCCTGAACGAAGACGGCAAGGGCACCTACGGCATCTGCTGCGCCGGCACCAAGGGCCCGTACACGATGAATTTTGACGACCTGGCCTTCTGGTCGCGCGCCCTGACCGAGACGGAAGTGAAGTCCCTGGCGCTGTCCGGCAAGTCCGTTTCCGACCTGTTTCCCTGATGTGGCAAGGATAGAAAAACCATGAGCAAGTCCCTGATATTGCGCGGTTTCGTGCGCGCCGGCGCGGTGCTGATGTTGACCGCGGCCCTGGCCGCGTGTGGCGGCGACGACGGCGATGACAGCAAGCCGGATAACGGCGCCGGCACGCCCGGCAACGGCGGCACCGAAACGCCGGTGACGCCGCCGACCCCGGCCAAGCCCGAACTGCGTTGCGCGCCCTGAGCCGCGCTTCTTATCGATCACTAGGAATAGCATCCGTGAAGTCCGAAAAAGACCCGATCCACGCCGGCAAGCGCCGCTTCCTGCGCAATGCCGCCGCATCCACTGCCGGCCTGACCGCGCTGTCGATGTTCCCGCCGGCCATCCGCCGCGCGCTGGCCATTCCCGCCAACAACCGCACCGGCACGATCAACGACGTTGAACACGTGGTGATCCTGATGCAGGAGAACCGCTCGTTCGACATGTACTTCGGCACGTACAAGGGCGTGCGCGGTTTTGGCGACCGCATGACGATCCCGCTGCCGCAGAACCGTTCGGTGTGGGAACAGACCAACGGCACCCGCGTGGTGATGCCGTATCACCTGGACAGCACGCAGGGCAACGCGCAGCGCGTGTCCGGCACGCCGCACGACTATATGGACGCGCAGATGGCGTGGGACGGTGGCCGCATGGACCAGTGGCCGCGCTACAAGCAGAACCAGTCCATGGGCTATTACCGCCAGAACGAGGTGGCGTTCCAGTTTTCGCTGGCCGAAGCCTTCACGCTGTGCGACGCCTACCACTGTTCCACCCACGGCGGCACCAACACCAACCGCCTGTTCCTGTGGACCGGCACCAACGATCCGCTGGCGCAGGGCAACGGCCCGTCGACCCGCAACCAGTGGGACAGCCTGGGCGCGTCCACCACGGGCTGGACCTGGATGACGTATCCCGAACGCCTGCAAAAGGCCGGCGTCAGCTGGAAGGTCTATCAGAACCTGCCCGAGAACTTTGGCGACAACTCTCTGGCCGGTTTCCAGCAATACCGCCGCGCCAACGAACAGGCAGGCAACGCCGCCGACGGTTCGCCGTACCCGGCCTGGACGCCCAGCATGGACGGCGCCAACCCCTTGTACAAAGGCACGGCCAATACCATGCCCGACGGCGGCTTCCTGCAATCGCTGCGCGATGACGTCAACAACGGCACCTTGCCGCAGGTGTCGTGGATCGTGGCGCCCGCCACGTATTCCGAACACCCCGGCCCGTCCAGCCCGGTGCAGGGCGCGTGGTACATCCAGGAAACGCTGGATGCGCTGACGGCCAACCCCGACGTCTGGAGCAAGACCGTCCTGTTGATCAACTTCGACGAGAACGACGGTTACTTCGACCACGTGCCGTCGCCCGCCGCGCCGTCGCTGAACCCCGACGGCTCGATGGCCGGCGCGTCCACCGTCAACACCGACCTGGATCGCCACACGCACGCCTCGGCGCAAGACGCGGCCGACAACCGCGTCTATGGCCCCGGCCCGCGTGTGCCGATGTACGTGGTGTCGCCGTGGAGCCGTGGCGGCTGGGTCAATTCCCAGGCGTTCGACCACACCTCGGTGCTGCGCTTCCTGGAAGCGCGCTTCGGGGTGCCGGAAGACAACATCAGCCCGTGGCGCCGCGCCGTGCTGGGCGACCTGACGTCCGCTTTCAACTTCGCCACCCCCAACGACGAAAAGCTGCCAGACCTGAACATCCTGACCCGGTCCGGTGCCGACCAGCTGCGAACCGCCCAGCAGGCGCTGACCGCCGTGCCCTTGCCGGACACCTCGGCGCAGGCCAAGCCGGTGCAGGAGCAGGGCTACCGCTACGCCCGTGCGCTGCCCTACGAGCTGCACACAAGCGGGCGCAGCCAGCCCACCACCGGCAACATGTGGCTGCTGTTTTCCAACACGGGCAAGCAGGCGGCGGTTTTCCATGTGTATGACCGCCTGCATCTGGACCGCCTGCCGCGCCGCTATACGGTGGAACCGGGCAAGCAGCTGGAAGGCAGTTGGGACACGGCGGCCGACGGCGGCAAGTACGACCTGTGGGTGCTGGGGCCAAACGGCTATCACCGGCATTTCGCGGGCGACCTGGCGCTGGCGCGCACGTCGCAGCTGGACCCGGAAATCCGCGTCTGCTATGACATCGCCAATGGCGACGTCTATGTCAGCTTCATCAACAGCGGCAAGGACGCCTGCACGTTCGACGTCACGCCCAACGCTTACTACAGCAATAACGAGCGCTGGACGCTGACCGTGCCGGCCGGCAGCAAGGTCGAACAACATTGGGCGCTGGAAGGCAGCGGCCACTGGTACGACTTCACGGCCCGCCTGGCGGAAGACCCGTCCTACCTGCGCCGCTTTGCCGGCCACGTGGAAACCGGTAAGCCGTCCATCACCGATCCGGCGATGGGCATGTAAGCCTTACGCGGCGGTTTGCGGTTCGCGCGCCCGGAAGGCCGTGGCGCACGCCTCGCAAATCGCCGCCGTAATGCTCTGGCGCGCATGTTCGCGCCGTTCCAGCATGCCGACGGCCCGCGACAGCGGGCCTAAATCTTGCGGCAGCGTCAGGATGCGCAGTTCGGGGCTGTGCTGCCAGTTCGACCCGTTGATCAGCGGCAGCAGGGTCACGCCGACTTCCTGGCGCACCAGTTCCACCAGCGTCTCGATGGCGTTCAGTTCCAGGAATTCATTGATCGGCACCGCCAGGCGGCGCAGCAGCCGGTCAATCTGCAAGCCGGTGCGCTGGGTGCGGTCAAAGCGCAGGAAGGGGTTGTTGGTCAGCACCTGGCGGGCGTCCTCGCCGGTCGCTGACGCCGGCGCAATCACCACCAGTTGCTCTTCATATAGCGGGGTCCAGCGCGTGCTGGCCATCTTGCGGCCCGCCTCCACCAGAAAGGCCGCGTCCAGCTCGCCGTCTTCGACCTTGCCGGCCAGTTCGCTGGCCTTGCCCGACAAAATGCGCACGTCCAGCTTGGGGTGCGCCTTTTTCAGCCCGGACACGACCTTGGACAAGGTGCCCATGCAGGACACGATGCTGCCCACCGATACCGACCCGGCCAGTTCACCCGGCACGGTTCGGGGCAGCCTCATCCGGTCGTATAAATCCAGCAAATGCTTGATTTCGGGTAGCAATTCGCGGCCAGCTGCGTTAAGAATGGCAAGTCGGCCGCTGCGGTCGAACAGTTCCCGGCCCAGCTCGGCTTCCAATGAACGCATCTGAAAGCTGACGGCGGCCTGGGTCAGCGCCACCTGCTCGGCCGCTTCGGAAAAAGAGCCATGGTGCGCGACGGCCAGGAAAGTGCGTAAAAACCGGATGGTGCTCATCGCCGTGACCCATAAAAAATTCTTTTATGACGGAACAAAAAATCAAATTGATTTAATTAGATCACGAGAGTACCTTCGCCTGCTTAACCGTTCAGACCGTTTAGAGACAAGCCATGAAAACCTTTGACTGGGTCAATCCGTATCCTTCCGTACGCATTCCGCTGTTCGCGCGCAACGTGGTGTCCACGTCGCACCCGCTGGCGGCCCAGGCGGGCTTGCGCATGCTGCTCAAGGGCGGCAACGCCGTTGACGCGGCCATTGCCGCCGCCGCCACCATCGTGCTGGTGGAACCGGTGTCCTGCGGCCTGGGCGGCGACTGCTTCGCCATCGTCTGGGACGGCAAGGAACTGCATGGCTTGAATTCGTCGGGCGTGGCTCCGGCGGCCTGGAACACCGAGTACTTCAAGGCCAAGTACGGCACGGGCCCCGACGGCCTGGCCATCCAGCCCAAGCGCGGCTGGGACGCCGTGACGGTCCCGGGCGTGGTGGCCGGCTGGGCCGCGCTGCACGAAAAGCTGGGCAAGCTGCCGTTTGAACAACTGTTCGAACCGGCCATCGAAATCGCCGAACGCGGCTATGCCGTGCCGCCGGTGGTGGCGCACAAGTGGGCCGCCGCCGCCGACGAATTGAAGTCGCAGCCGGGCTATGCCGCCGCCTTCATGCCCGAGGGCCACGCGCCCAAGGTCGGCGAACACTTCCGCTTTCCGGACGCCGCCAACACGCTGCGCCGCATCGCCGAATCCAAGGGCCGCGACTTCTACGAAGGCGAGCTGGCCGAACGCATCGCCGCCTTCAGCAAGGAATGCGGCGGCGCGATGACGCTGGAAGACCTGCGCAACTACCGTCCGGACTGGGTCAAGCCCATTTCCAAGTCGTACCGTGGCTACGAGCTGCACGAGATCCCGCCGAACGGCCAGGGCATTGCCGCCCTGATCGCGCTGGGCATCGTGGAACGCTTCGATATGTCGGACATCCCCGTGGATTCCGTGCAGTCGCAGCACATCCAGATCGAAGCCATGAAGCTGGCGTTTGCCGACCTGTACAAATACGTGGCCGACCCGCGCGCCATGCAGGTGACGCCCGAGCAGATGCTGTCGGACGCTTACCTGGACAGCCGCGCCAAGTTGATCCGCCTGGACCAGGCCACCCATTTCGAAGCCGGCCGCCCGCATGCCGGCGGCACCATCTACCTGACCGCCGCCGACGAAAACGGCATGATGATCTCGTTCATCCAGTCCAACTACATGGGCTTCGGGTCGGGCGTGGTCGTGCCGGGCACGGGCATCAGCATGCAGAACCGGGGCGTGGGTTTCTCGATGGATCCCAAGTCGGCCAACGTGGTGGAAGGCGGCAAGCGCCCGTTCCACACCATCATCCCGGGCTTCCTCACGCGCGGCGGCAAGCCGGTGATGAGCTTTGGCGTGATGGGCGGCGACATGCAACCGCAAGGCCATATGCAGACGGTTGTGCGCATGATCGACTACCACCAGAACCCGCAGGCCGCGTGCTGCGCGCCGCGCTGGAAGGTCAACCGCGACTTCACGCTGGACATTGAAACCAACATGAAGGCGTCCACCATTGCAGGCTTGAAAGACCTGGGGCATGCTCTGAAGTCCGTTGACGATCCGTACATGGACTTTGGCGCCGGCCAGTTCATCTGGCGCATGTCGGAAAACGACAACGAACTGGGCTATGTCGCCGCCAGCGACAGCCGTCGCGACGGCCAGGCGGTCGGCTTCTAAGACCAAATCGCTCGCAAGCTACAAGGGGAAAACTCACAATGAAACGCTTGACCTTGACCTTTGGCGCCAGCCTGCTGGCGCTGGCCGCCGGCGCCGCCAGCGCGCAGAACATCCGCATCGGCCTGCAGGAAGATCCGGACGTGCTGGACCCGCACCGCGCCCGCACGTACGTGGGCCGCATCGTGTTCACGTCGCTGTGCGACAAGCTGGTGGACATCGACCCCAAGCTGCACTTTGTGCCGCAACTGGCCACGTCGTGGTCGTTCAGCCCGGACAACAAGGTGCTGACCTTCAAGCTGCGCGACGACGCGCTGTTCCATGACGGCACGAAGTTCGACGCCGCGGCCGCCAAGGCCAACCTGGAACGCGCGATGTCGTTGCCGGACAGCCTGCGCAAGGGCGAACTGGGCTCGGTGGAAAAAGTGGACGCGCCCGACGCCACGACGCTGGTGCTGACCTTGAAGAAGCCGGACGCCACCTTGCTGGCGCAGTTGTCCGACCGCGCCGGCATGATGCTGTCGCCCAAGACCTTCACCGACGCCGACGTGGCCGCCGTGGGCCGCAAGCCCGTGTGCTCGGGCCCGTACAAGTTTGTCGAACGCATCCAGAACGACCGCATCGTGCTGGAAAAGTTTGACCAGTACTACGGCGCCAAGGACTACGCGTTCAAACGCGTCACCTTCCTGCCGATCCCCGACACGACGGTGCGCCTGTCGAACCTGCGCGCCGGCGACCTGGACTTGCTTGAACGCCTGAACCCGTCCGACGCGCCGCAAGTCAAGACCGACGCCAGCCTGACGTTTGCGCCGGTGGCGGGCCTGGGTTTTCAGCAGTTCATGTTCAACGTGGGCAACGGCAAGCGCGCTGAAGACAACCCGTTCAAGAACAAGCTGGTGCGCCAGGCGTTTCAGTACGCCATCGACCGCAACGCCATCAACGAAGTGGCCGGCGGCGGCATCTTTGAACCGGCGCAACAGCCGTTCCCGCCCGCAAGCCCCTATCACAGCGACAAATTCCCCGTTACCCAGCGTGACGTGGCGAAGTCCAAGGCGCTCTTGAAGCAGGCCGGCGTGGAACGCGTGAAGGCCGAACTCGTGTTCGGCAACAACACGACCACGTCGTCGATTGCCGAGATCGTGCAGGCGATGGCGTCCGAGGCCGGCTTTGACCTGTCGCTGCGCCCGACCGAATACGCGGCGCTGCAAAAGGAAGCGTCGGGCGGCAACTTCCAGATCGTCATGCTGGGTTGGTCGGGCCGGGTGGACCCGGACGGCAATATCCACGCCTTCGTGACGTGCACGGGCGCGCTGAACGACGGCCACTACTGCAACCCGGAAGTGGACAAGCTGCTGAACGAAGCGCGTACCGTCCCCGACGAGACGCGCCGCAAGGCCATCTACGAGCAGGCAATGACCATCATCCAGGACGAGCTGCCCGGCGTGTATAACTACTACCAGCCGTGGCCCTTCGCGATGGGCAAGAAGGTCAAGGGCTTCACGCCGTACCCGGATGGCATGATCCGCCTGAAGGGCGTGACGTTCGCCCAGAAGTAAGAACGAGGCGCGGCGGCCCCATGGCTGCCGCGCGCGTTGGACGCGGCAACGCGTCCTTTGGCTTTTTGCGGCGGACGCGCGCCAGGTGATGCAGGCCTGATGCCGTCCGCCGTTCCTGTTATACGGTTTTCCCCACATGCTCAAACTTATCTTGCGCCGCGTGATCGTCGCGATACCGACACTGATACTGGTGTCGATGATCGTCTTCATGCTGCAGAAAATCTTGCCGGGCGACCCGGTGCTGACCCTGGCCGGTGAAGAGCGCGACCCGGCCGTGCTGGATTATCTGCGCGACAAATACCGCCTGAACGACCCCCTGCCGATGCAGTACGCGGCCTGGGCCGGGCAGGTGCTGCAAGGCGACCTGGGCAAGTCGCTGCGCACCGACGTGCCGGTCACGACGCTGATCGCGCAGAAGCTGCCGGTGACGTTGCAGCTGGCCGCCATGGCGATGTTCTTTGCGCTGTTGGTCGGCATTCCCATGGGAATTCTGGCTGCGGTGCGCAAGGGCAAACCCATTGAAATGGGGGCGAACATCGCGGCGTTGTCGGGCATGTCGATCCCCAACTTCTGGCTGGGCATCATTTTGATCATGGTGGTGTCGGTGCAATGGAAGCTGCTGCCGGCATCGGGCTATGTGTCGCCCGCCGAAGATTTCTGGCTGTCGATCAAGACCATGCTGATGCCGTCGCTGGTGCTGTCCACGGCCATCGCGGCGTACCTGATGCGGCATACGCGTTCGTCGATGCTGGAAGCGCTGTCGGCCGACTATGTGCGCACGGCGCGCGCCAAGGGTGTGTCGCCGCGCCAGGTGGTGTTGCGCCATGCGCTGCGCAATGCGTTGATGCCGATCGTGACGCTGGTGACGCTGCTGTTCGGCGAACTGCTGGCCGGCGCGGTGCTGACGGAACAGGTCTTCACGATTCCGGGTTTTGGCAAGCTGGTGGTGGACGCGGTGTTCACCCGTGATTACGCGGTGGTGCAGGGCGTGGTGCTCTGCGTGGCGGTGGGCTTCATTCTGATGAACCTGCTGGCCGACATTCTCTACATCCTGGTCAACCCCCGCCTGAGGCACTCATGAGCGCAACCACGACAACCCCGGCAACGGCCGCTGCCGTCACGCCGCCCCGCAGCCGCAACCGCGCCTGGGGAAAATTCAAACGTAATCACATCGCGATGCTGGGCCTGGCCATCGTCGCGTTCTTTGTGCTGTTGGCGGTGCTGGCGCCTTTTATCGCCAACCACGATCCCTTGCAGACCAGTTTCACCACCATCCGCAAAGCGCCGTCGGCGTCGTACTGGCTGGGCACGGACGAGCTGGGCCGCGACATTTTCAGCCGCATGGTCTATGGCGCCCGGGCGTCGCTGATGGCGGGCCTGGTGTCGGTGCTGATCGCCTTGGTGGTCGGGGTGCCGTTCGGCCTGGCCGCCGGCTACTTCGGCGGTTGGACGGACAGCATCATTTCGCGCGCCACGGAAGCGCTGCTGGCGATTCCGTTCCTGATCCTGGCCATTGCGCTGGCCGCCTTTTTGGGCCCCAGCCTGACGAACGCGATGATCGCCATCGGCGTGTCGGCCGCGCCGAAGTTCGTGCGCTTGACGCGCGGGCAGGTGCTGGCCGTCAAGAACGAAGACTATGTGCAAAGCGCGCGGGCGCTGGGCGCGTCGGACTTGCGCATCATCGGCCGGCACGTGTTCCCGAACGTGATGCCGCCGCTGATTGTGCAGGCCACGATCACCATCGCCACGGCGATCATTGCCGAGGCCAGCCTGTCGTTCCTGGGGCTGGGCCTGCAACCGCCGACGCCGTCGTGGGGCTCGATGCTGAACACGGCCAAGAACTTCATGACCCAGGCGCCCTGGATGTCGATCTTCCCCGGGTCGGCCATTTTCCTGGTGGTGCTGGGCTTCAATCTGTTGGGCGACGGGTTGCGCGACGCGCTCGATCCGCGTCAGGAAAAGTAATGACTATGGCAACAATGGATCCCAAACGCGTCGTTGATGTGAGCGGCCTGACGGTGCGCTTCAAGACGCCGGAACGCACGGTGGAAGCGGTGCGCAATGTGTCGTTCCACGTCGATCGCGGCGAGACGCTGGCGATTGTGGGCGAGTCCGGTTCGGGCAAGTCGGTGACGTCGCTGGCGCTGATGCGGCTGGTGGAATACGGTGGCGGCAAGATCGTCAATGGCGATATGTTCCTGCGCCGCCGCAACGGCGAGGTGCTGGACCTGGCGCATGCGCCGGACACGACGCTGCAACGGGTGCGTGGCGCGGACGTGGCGATGATTTTCCAGGAGCCTATGACGTCGCTGAACCCGAGCTTTACGGCGGGCAACCAGATTGCCGAGGCGTTGCAGCTGCACCAGGGGCTGGACGCGGCGGCGGCGCGGGCGGAAACGCTGCGGATGCTGGAGCGGGTGCGAATCCCCGAGGCGCGCGCGATTCTTGACCGTTATCCGCACCAGTTGTCGGGCGGGATGCGGCAGCGGGTGATGATTGCGATGGCGTTGTCGTGCAAGCCGCAATTGCTGATTGCGGATGAACCGACGACGGCGTTGGACGTGACGATCCAGGCCCAGATTCTGCAACTGATACGCCAGCTGCAAGAAGAGATGGACATGGGGGTGATCTTCATCACGCACGATATGGGCGTGGTGGCGGAAGTGGCCGACCGCGTGCTGGTGATGTATCGCGGCGACAAGGTGGAAGAGGGCGGCGCGGACGAGATTTTTGCGCGGCCGCGGCATGCGTATACGCGGGCGTTGTTGTCGGCGGTGCCGCGCTTGGGCGCGATGCATGGCACGGACGAGCCGGCGCCGTTTCCGCTGCTGAAGGTGGAAGAGGCGGCGCACGTGGCGAACCCGGCGGCGCTGGTGGATGCGCCGGTGGCGGCGCCGTCAACGGTGCGTCGCGAGAATGGTCCGGTGTTGAAGGTGCGGGATCTGACCACCAGTTTCGACATTACGGGCGGCATTCTGGGGCGTGTGCAGAAGCGCGTGCATGCGGTGGAAAAGGTCAGCTTTGATCTGTACCCGGGCGAGACGTTGTCGCTGGTGGGTGAATCGGGTTGCGGCAAGACGACGACGGGTCGGTCGCTGTTGCAGCTGGTCAAGAGCAAGAGCGGCACGATTGAATTCGATGGCAAGAATATCGGGGCGTTGCGCGGTAGCGCGATGCAGACGCTGCGCCAGCACATTCAGTTCATTTTCCAGGACCCGTTCGCGTCGCTGGACCCGCGGATGACGGTGGGCTATTCCATTATGGAACCACTGCTGATCCATAACGTGGCCAAGGGCAAGGCAGCGGAAGAACGGGTGCGCTGGCTGATGGATAAATGCGGGTTGCTGCCGGAAATGATCGACCGCTATCCGCACGAGTTTTCAGGTGGGCAGCGTCAGCGGATCTGCATCGCGCGAGCGTTGGCGCTGAATCCGAAGGTCGTGATCGCGGACGAGTCGGTGTCGGCGCTGGATGTGTCGATTCAGGCGCAGATCGTGAATCTACTGCTGGATCTGCAACGCGAACTGGGGGTGTCGTTCCTGTTTATCTCGCATGACATGGCGGTGGTGGAACGCGTTAGCCATCGGGTGGCGGTGATGTACCTGGGGCAGATCGTCGAGATCGGGCCACGCCGGGCGATCTTTGAAAATCCGCAGCATCCCTATACGAAGAAGCTGATGGCGGCGGTGCCGATCGCGGATCCGCAAAGGCGGCATCGTGAGAGGTCGTTGCTGGTGGATGAGATTCCCAGCCCGATGAGGAAGCTGGGGGATGATCCCTTGGTCGAGCCGTTGGTGGCGGTGGGAGACGGGCATTTTGTGGCCCGGCATTCGGTTGGGGTTTATTGACGGGTTTGCGTAGGCGGTATCATGGCGGGCTTCACGCTATTTGCCCTTTCTTATACGGATTTTTGCCATGGCCCTGCGCGCCACTATCTACAAGGCCGAACTTAACGTTGCCGATACCGATCGCCACTACTACGGCAGCCACGCGCTGACGGTGGCGCGTCATCCCTCCGAGACCGATGAGCGGATGATGGTGCGGCTGGTGGCGTTTGCGCTGCATGCGCAGGAAGAACTGGCGTTTACCAAAGGGTTGAGCGATACCGATGAGCCCGATCTGTGGGTCAAGGACCTGACCGGCGCGGTCAAGGTGTGGATCGAGATCGGGCAGCCGGAAGAGCGGCGCATCTTGCGGGCTTGTGGGCGGGCGGACGAGGTCATCGTCTATTGCTACGGCGGGTCGGCCAGCAAGATCTGGTGGGACGGCGTGCGCAATAAGCTGGAACGGACGCGCAATTTGAAGGTGGTGAATCTGCCTTCGGAGCAGAGCCGGGCGTTGGCCAAGTTGGCGGAACGCACCATGCAGCTGAATGCCAATATTTCCGATGGCATCGTGTATTTCTCGGCCGACAAGGGCGAGGTCAGCATCGAGCCCGAGGTGTGGCGCTAAGCGTCGCGCCCGAATCCGGCGTTACATATTTTCCGGCGATTCTTCTTGCGCGCCGGTTTTTTTGGGGATTAATATGATGATCATCATATTTCAGAGTCCCGATCATGCCTGGCCCTTCCAACCGCAAAGCGCTTTCCCACGAACGGATCGTTGACGCCGCCGCGCGCGCGATCCGGCGGGAAGGGTATGCCGGGGTGGGCGTGGCGGACATCATGAAGGAAGCCGGGCTGACGCATGGCGGGTTCTATGCGCACTTCCCGTCGCGTGATGCCTTGCTGGCTGCTGCGATGGAGCGGGCGGGCAGCGATGGTGCGGCGCGGATGATGCAAAGCGTGGCTCGGCGCGAAGCCGAGGGGGCCAGCACATTGCGTGCGTGGGTGGACGCATATCTGGGCGATGCGCATCTGAAGGGGTGTGAAAGCGGCTGCCCGGTGGCGGCATTGGCGTCGGAGATGCCGCGTCAGTCGGCCGAGGTGCGCGAGGTATCGGCGGCGCGCGTGCAGCGCCTGATACAAGCGGTGCGGACGGTGTTGCCGGCGGATGCGGGCGAGCATGCGGCGGTGGCGGTGACCAGCACGATGGTCGGGGCGTTGCAGATGGCGCGTGCGTTGGGGGATAACGCCGACGGCCGGGCGGTGTTGGCGTCGGCGCGCCAGGCGATTCTGGATCAATACGACCACAAGGTGGTGAGCCCGGCGCACTGAATCCCTGCTTTTCCAAGGGCCGCGATGCGCGGCCTTTTCAACAGGCGTGAATATGATGATCATCATATTGTTGCGGGAAGGACGGGCCCGGCACCGGCACCCGGCTCCCGCACCACCCACGCCAGCATCAACATCATCTTCAACATCAGCAGTGCTTACGTGTCACCAAGGACATCATCATGGATCTGAAAAATGCAGTCGTTTTGATCACCGGCGCCAATCGCGGCCTGGGTTTGGCTTTTGCGCGCGAAGCGTTGGCGCGGGGCGCGCGCAAGGTGTACGCCGGGGCGCGTGATCCGTCCACCGTGACCTTGCCCGGCGTCCAGGCCATCAAGCTTGACGTGACGAACGCGGCCGATGTGGCGGCGGCCGCGGCGCTGGCCACGGACGTGACCTTGGTGATCAACAATGCGGGCATCGCGGCGCTGGGCGGCTTTCTGGATGCGGATGCCATCGAATCGGCCCAGCGTCATCTGGAGGTCAACCTGTATGGGTCGTTGCGTGTGGCGCAGGCGTTTGCGCCGGTGCTGGCACGAAATGGCGGCGGGGCGTTGCTGAACGTGCTGTCGGTGGCCAGCTGGGTCAATGGGCAGCCGCTGGGCTTGTATGCGATGAGCAAGTCGGCGGCCTGGGCGATGACGAACGGCCTGCGTCACGATTTGCGGGCGCAAGGGACGCAGGTGCTGGGCCTGCACATGGGGTTTGTCGATACCGATTTCACCAAGGGCATCGACGCGCCGAAGTCCACGCCGCAAGACATTGTGGTGCAGGCGCTTGATGGGTTGGAAGCGGGCGCCCAGGAAGTGTTGGCCGATGCGGTGGCGCGTCAGGTCAAGCAGGGTTTGTCCGCCAACCCGGCCGTGTATTTGCTGCCGCGGAGCTAGGGCTGTCATGCACGCTACGACTCATTCTTCTACGTCGCCCGCGGCCGAACCGGCGGCGGCTTCGCCCTGGCCGGTGTTCTGGGTGGCCAGCATTGCCGTGTTTCTGGTGTCGCTGGACGGCACGATGTTGTACGCGGCGTTCGGCGCGTTGCGGGCGGGCTTTCCCGAGGCGTCCGCTGCGGATATGTCGTGGGTGTTGAACGCCTACACGGTGGTGTACGCGGCGATGTTGATTCCGTCGGGCGGGTTGGCGGACACGCATGGGCGCAAGCGCATGTTCATGATCGGGGTGGTGTTATTCCTGGCCGCGTCGGCGGCGTGTGGCTTGGCGGGCAGCGTGGGCTGGCTGATTGCCGCGCGCGTGTGGCAGGCGATAGGGGCGGCGTTGTTGACGCCGGCGTCGCTGTCCATTGTGCTGGCGGCGTTTCCGGTGTCCAAGCGCGTGGTGGCGGTCAGCCTGTGGGGGGCGGTGGGCGGTCTGGCGGCGGCGGTCGGCCCCAGCCTGGGGGCGTTCGTGGTGGACGCGGCGGGTTGGCCGTGGGCCTTCTATATCAACTTGCCGTTGGGCGCGCTGTCGTTGTGGTTTGGGGCGGGCCTGCTGCGTGAATCGGTGAAGCCGGACGCGCGCCGCCGTGTGGATGGCGTGGGCATGACGTTGTTGATGGTGGCGGTGGGCGCGCTGGCATTGGCGACGGTGCAGTCGGAATCGCCTTCATGGAGCCGCCTGGAATTGGGGGTGGTGGCAGCGGTGGCGGTGGTGTCGTTGGGCGCGTTCGTGGCGTGGGCGCGGGCGACGCCGCATCCGCTGGTGGACCTGTCGTTGTTTTCGCATCGCACGTATCGCTACGTGAATCTGGCAACGTTGAGCTTTGGTATTGCGTTCGCGATGATGTTCTTTGCGTTCTTTTTCTACATGACCGGGGTGTGGCAGTACAGCCTGCCGCGTGCCGGGCTGGCGGTAACGCCGGGGCCTTTGCTGGTGGTTCCGACGGCGATCCTGACGGGGCGGCTGGCCGCGCGCCTGGGCCATCGGCCGTTCCTGGTGACCGGGTCGCTGATCTACGCGGCCAGTGGCCTGTGGTTTTTGCTGGTGCCGGGCGAGCAGCCGGCTTATCTGACGCAATGGTTGCCGGGCCTGCTGCTTAGCGGCATCGGGGTGGGAATGGTGTTGCCGTCCTTGTCGGCGGCGGCGGTCAGCCGTTTACCGGCGCAGCACTACGCGGTGGGCAGCGCCGTCAACCAGGCCACGCGGCAGATCGGCGGCGTGATGGGGGTGGCGATCACGGTGTTGCTGCTGGGTCACGGCGCGGTGAACCATGCGGCGTTTTCACCGCTGTATGTGGGGCATGTCGCGCTGGCCTTGGTGACGGCGCTGCTGTGCCTGGCGGTGGATACGCGGCCGGGCAAGGGTTGATTGGCCGGTGGGCCAATCCTCAGCTTACGACGCAGGCGCCGGGGGCCGGGTTGGTCGGGTCGCTGCATGCCTTCCACTGTTCCGGCGGCATGGCGGGCAGCAGCATGACGCGGCTTGCGGGGTCTTGGTAGAAGTACACGCGCCATGGGTGTTGCGCCATCGCCTGCCATACCGCTTGCTGTTGCGCGGGCGTCAGGATCGCGCCGCCGGGCGTGCTCTGCGCGCCTTCGGCCAGCACGATCTGCGTCTCGGGGTCCCAGGACAACATGTCGTCGTCCAGCGGCACGTCATCCTTGATGCGGACAACGCGCCAGGGGTTTTCCGGCACTTCGACGGGCAGCGCCGCCAGCGCATCGCGATGCAAGGGGAACAAGCGATCGGACGGCTTGCCGGGCGGCGCGGCATAGGCGGCCAGCGTATCGCCGCCGCCCGGCCCGAAGTAGCTGGGGCCCTGAAGAACGTAACGCGGCCCGGGCTTGCCCTGCGCATCCAGGGTCTGAACGGCCACGGGCTGCCCCGGTGACACCAGGTCAATCACGCGCAGCAAGCCGCCGGACGCATCGCGCACATAGTGACGGCTGGCGCCGGTGGCGGCGGCCGTGCTGCCGGCTCTGTTGCCGCTGGCGACGCCACAGCCATCGTCAAAGAACGCCGTCAGTCGGCCTTGGGCGTCGCGTTGCAGGCACGCGCGCCGCGTTGGCTGATGGGGCTGGGCGCCGGCTTCGCCGTATTCCGTATACGCGGTCAATGCGCCGGTGGTGTCGTACGCCAGCGTAAAGCCGCCGTCCAACACGGCCTCGCCGCGCATTGGCCGATAGCGTTCCACGCGGCAAAGGCGCCCGTCAGGGTCGAAATACAGCCGCGTGGGCGCAGCGCTGGCCGCCTTGTTGCCGGCGCGGTAAGCGGACCAATCGACCTTGTCCGCCCAGGTGTGCGGCATCAGGTCGCCACTATCGTCTATCCAGGCCAGCCTGGGATGGGTCGGCACGCGCTCACCGCGCTTGCCCAGCAGCACGCGCTCGTCGTCCAGCGCCAGATTGACCGCCACGGCGGGCAGGGGGGACGGCACCGAGAAGTCGGTCTCGGTCGGGCCGCACGCGGCCTGGACCGGGGCGGCGAAGAACATCGGCGCGGCCGCGCACAACAGCATCAACAAACGCGGGATGGGCCTGGCGTGCGCGGTGCGCGAAATAGGCCGGCTGCGCGAAATATGCAGAGGGTGCGAAGTACGCGGGGTGTGCAAACTGTGCGGCACAGGCAGGCTACTGGGCGGCTTATGCATATTGCAGGGCGTCCATGAACTTCACCATATCCCAGAATTCCTTCGACACGCCGCCCAGGCGCAGCCCGCTCTGGCCGTCTTCGAACAACAGAAACGGATAGGCGTTGCGCTCATACACGCCGTTGTCCGGCAGCCGGTAAGGCGTGAAGATTTCCGGGTTATTGAAATACTGCTCCAGCCTTCCACCGCCGTCCACGTGCATGTAGCGCACGCGCAAGGTCTGCAATTTGTACGTGTCGTGCGTGTCGGGATACACGCCGCCATCGCCCGCCACCACCGACTGGGACAAGGCGCCCATGAAGACCCGCTGGATCCCCACGAAGTGAATTTCGCCGTGCGTGCTGCCGCCCGGCGCCTTCGCCAATGACTTGACCAACTGCGTCGCGCGCGAGCCGGGCACCAACGTCTTGGCGAACATCTTGTCGATGTCGGCGTTGGCCGGGTCAGGCGACTGCCGCAACGTTTGCAGGTCTTGCCGGAAGTCGGCCAGCCATTGCTGGTAGCGCTGGTTTTCAAGCTGGCGGTCAAACGACTCGGCCCGGACCACGCCTGCAACCAGCGTGAACCATGCGGCCAGGGCGACCATGCCGATGCGCCAAAGCCAGGGGCGGGGGGCGGAAATGGGGAAGCGGGGACGGGTGCGCATAGGAAAGCGATGATACCGCCGAGTTCGGCATGGCGCGGCGCTTTGTTGGTGACAGGTCTGGCGGGCGGCCTTCGATAAAAAAAAACCTGGCCGCACGCCCTAAGTTCATTCGCGCACCAGTCGATAACAGGGGTAGTCGGCCCGCGGTTTCGTGGGGCTGGCCGCGCGTACTGCGTCGCTGGGCTTGAACTACAGCGGCCAGTACGGCGGCGGCAACCGGGAACATGCAGGATCGTTGAACGTGCGCTGGCGGTATTGAGGTGGGATCGAGGCGGGGTCGCTCGAACCCGACCTTGGTGTTTTCCCGATAGAACAACCCATGCGGCCATTTGTTCCATTGACGGTACATTAGGACACCCCTAGAGTTTCCGGCATGGGAACCACACTGCCTCTGCCGAAGTACCACCAGATCTACCTTGTGTTGCGCGAGCAATTGCAAGAGGGCCGTTTCGATCAGGACGGGCTGCCGGGCGAGCACGCCCTGGCGGCCCAGTTCGACGTGGCCCGCATCACCATCCGCAAGGCGATGGAGATGCTGGTGTCCGACGGGCTGGTGTCGCGCCGCCCGGGCTTGGGCACGTGGCCGTTGCGCGCGTCCCCTGCCGCGCAGGCCGCGCCCGCCGCCAATGCGCAGCAGAAGGCGCACCTGACCGGGCTGCTTGAGAACATCGTCAACATGGGCCTGCGCACGTCGGTGCAGGTGCTGGACAGCAGGCTCGTGTCCGCGCCGCCCACGGTTGCCGAGTCGTTGCGCATTCCTGCTGGCGCGCCTGTCCATAAAAGCCTGCGCGTGCGTAGCACCGAGGCCGGGCCGCTCTCCCACATCACCACCTACGTGCCGCAAGCGGTGGCCGACTTCACGCGGGAAGATCTGGAACGCGAGCCCTTGCTGATGCTGCTGGAAGCGGCGGGCGTGGAATTCGGCGGCGCCACGCAGACGATTTCAGCGCGTCTGGCAGATGCGCAGGTGGCGCGCCATCTGGATGTGTCCGTGGGCTCGGCGCTGCTTGCCGTGACGCGGGTCGTGCGCGACGTGAACGATCGCCCCGTCCAGTTGTTGCAGGGCCTGTACCGGCCCGACCGATACCAATACCAATTGCAGCTGTCGCGCGTCGGCAGCATCGACGCCAAGGTCTGGGTCAGCGAAGAGCTGTCGGCCCAATTTCATTGAACCCTTCGGAGATCTCCCATGAATTCGCGCCGCACCTTCCTCTATCGTTCCGCCGCCGCCACGGCGCTGTTGTCCGCGCCCTGGGTGGCGCGCGCGCAAGGCGCCACACCGGTGAAGATCGGCGTGCTGCACCCGGTGACGGGCGCCTTGGCGTATTCGGGCCAGCAATGCCGATTGGGCGCGCTGCTGGCCATTGAAGACATCAACAAGGCCGGCGGCATCAAATCCTTGGGCGGCGCGCCGCTGTCGGCCGTGCTGGGCGATGCGCAGTCGCGCCCAGAGGCCGGCTCCGCCGAAGTGGAAAAGATGAATGAGGCGGGCGTGTCGGCCATCGTCGGCGCGTACGCCTCCGCGATCTGCCTGGCCACCACGCAGACGGCGGCCAAGTACAACCTGCCGCATGTGGTGGACGTAGGCGTGGCCGACCAGATTGTCGAACGCGGGCTCAAGAACACCTTCCGTTTCGGGCCGGGCTACCGCGCCTGTAGCGAACGCGCCATTGCCGACCTGGTGGCGCTGAACGACGCTGCCGGCAAGCCGGCCAAGACCGTGATGATCGTGCACGAGGATTCGCTGTTTGGCACCGGCACGGCGGCGCTGTTGTCCAAGTCGTTGCCGCAGCAGGGCTTTGAGGTCAAGGAAGTGGTCAAGCACCCGAACCCCACGCGCGACTTCAACAATATCGTGCTGCGCATGAAGTCGGTGAACCCGGACATCGTCATCCCCGCCAACTACTACAACGAATACGCGCTGCTGCTGCGCGCCATGAAGCAGCAAAAGGTGCAGCCCAAGGCGATTTATTCGGTGTTGGGGGGCGCGGCGTCCAGCTACAAGTTCCTGAAGGAATTTCCGGACATCGCCAACGGCATCATCGACTGCAACCACTGGTTCAATCCGAAAGACCCGCGCGTGGCGCCGCTGAAGGCGCGCGTCGAGGAAAAGGGCGCGTACTTCAGCTATGAAGTGTTCATGACGTACGTGGCGGTGCAACTGCTGGCCGATGCCATCGAACGCGCCAAGTCCGCCGACCGAGCCGCCATCACGGACGCGCTGGCGGCCAGCACCTTCCACGACAACCTGATGCCCTACGGCCCGACCAAGTTCGTCAACGGCCAGAACACCGGCGCGCAGCCGCTGCTGACGCAGGTGATCGGCGGCGACATCAAGGTGATCATCCCGGCTGAATATCGCCAGGCCGACGCCATTTTTCCGTTGAAGGGCTGAGCGCAAGCATGCTGGACCCGGCCATCCTTTTCTCATCGGTGCTGAACGGCCTGACGACCGGCGCGGTGTACGCGCTGATCGCCTTGGGGCTGACCCTGATCTACGGGGTGCTGCACATCATCAACTTCGCCCACGGCGCCGCGCTGATGGTGGCGCTGTACGCCGTCTATCTGCTCAAGGACCGGCTGGGCATCGACCCGTATGCCGCGCTGCCGCTGGTGGTGGCGGGCATGTTCGGGCTGGGCTATGCGCTACAGCGCTTCGTCATCAACCGCGCCAGCCATGGCAAGGACGAGAACATCCTGCTGGTGACGTTGGGCCTGGCCATCGTGCTGGAGAACCTGGCACTGGTGTGGTTCAAGTCGGACACGCGCAGCATCGACACCGCCTACACGCTGTCCACGGTAGACATCGGGCCCGCCATGATCGCGCTGCCCAAGGTCATTGCATTCGTTGGCGCGCTGGCGGTGGCGGCGGTGCTGTTCTGGATCATCCGCGGCACGGACCTGGGCCGCGCCATCCGCGCCGTGGCACGCGAAAAGCAGGGCGCCAAGCTGATGGGCATCGACGTGGAAAAAGTCTATGCGCTGTCGTTCGGCATCGGCATGGCCTGCCTGGGCGCGGCGGCCTGCTTCCTGCTGCCGGCGTACTACGTGAATCCGCAGGTGGGCAGCGGCTTCGTGCTGGTGGCCTTCACGATCGTGGTGCTGGGCGGCATGGGCAGTTTCGTGGGCGCGCTGGTGGGCGGGCTGTTGATTGGCGTGGTGGAGTCCATCGGCGGCCTGTTCCTGGGCGATTCGTTGGGCCAGATGGGCATCTTCGCGATCTTTATCGCGGTGCTGCTGTTGCGCCCGCAGGGGCTGTTCGGGGCGAGGGGCTGACATGAATAGGGATCTTTGCGCCATCGCGCTGTTCGGCCTTGCGCTGGCGGCCTTGGCCACGTTTGCGCAGTCTGGCGTGCTGCTGACGTTCGTGATGATGTCGCTGTACGCCGCGTTGCTGTCGCAGGCCTGGAACATTCTGGGCGGGTATGGCGGGCAGTTGTCGTTTGGCCATGCGCTGTTCTTTGGCGTGGGCGCTTATGCGCAGGCGCTGGGCCAGTTGAACTTCGGCATCAATCCCTGGTTGGCGTTGCCGGTGGCGATTGCACTGGGCGCGCTGGTCGGCATGGCGGTGGGCGGGCTGACGTTTCGCTACGGCCTGAAGGGGTCTTACTTTGCCCTGGTGACGCTGGCGTTTGCCGAAGTGTTTCGCATCCTGGCCTTGTCAGCGTCGTTCACCGGCGGCGGGGTGGGGCTGATGGTGCCGCTGCAAGAAGGCGCGGCGAACATGCAGTTCGCGTCGCGCCGTGGGTATATCTATCTGCTGCTGGCCTTCGTGATGCTGGCGCTGCTGGTGACGGCGTGGCTGCGCCATTCGCGCTTCGGCGCGTACCTGCAAGCGGTGCGCGACAACGAAGACGCCGCGCGCGCCATCGGCGTGAACCCCTTGCGCGTGAAATTGGGCGGCATTGCGTTGTCGGCGGCGTTCATGAGCGCGGCCGGCGCCTTCTACGTGCAGGTGTTCCAGTACATCGACCCGGGCATTGCCTTCGGCTCGGCCGTATCGGTGGAGGCGCTGGTGGGCGCCATCGTGGGCGGCATGGGCACCTTGTGGGGGCCGGTGCTGGGCGCCGTCGCCCTGCATGGGCTGGCTGACCTGACGCGCAATCTGTTTGGCGAATTGCCCGGCATCAGCATGGTGATCTATGGCGTGGTGCTGATTCTGATCGTGATGTTTCTGCCGCGAGGCATCAGTGGCAGCGGCCAATCGTTAGGCCGGCTTTTCGGCAAGGAGCGCGCCCGTGCCTGACATCCTGCTGCAAGCCAGCAACCTTTCCATTTCGTTCGGTGGCCTGAAGGCCGTGCAGGACGTGAACCTGGCCGTGCCCGAGGGCTCGCTGACCGCGCTGGTCGGCCCCAACGGCGCGGGCAAGACCACGCTGTTCGCGCTGCTGTCCGGCTTTCTGAAACCGGGCGCCGGGTCGGTGCGCTTTGCCGGCCAGGACATCACCGGACGCGCGCCGCACGAATCCGCGCAGCTGGGCCTGACCCGCACCTTCCAGATCGTGCAGCCGTTCGGCGCGCAGACGGTGCGCCAGAACATTGCGGTGGGCGCGCATCTGCGCCTGCGCGATCGGGGCGCGGCGCTGGCCGCCGCTGAAGAGGTGGCCGCGCGCGTGAACCTGCACAAGGTGCTGGACAAGCCCGCCGCCGACCTGACGGTGGCCGGCCGCAAGCGGCTGGAACTGGCCCGGGCGCTGGCCACACGCCCGCGCCTGTTGTTGCTGGACGAAGTGCTGGCCGGCCTGAATCCCAGCGAGATCGACGAGATGATTCCAGTGGTGAAAAAACTGGTGGACGATGGCGTCACCGTCCTCATGATCGAACACGTGATGCGCGCCGTGATGAGCCTGGCCGAACACGTGTGGGTGCTGGCGCAGGGGCGTTTGATTGCGTCCGGCACGCCCGGCGAAGTCACGCGCGATCCGACGGTGGTGGAAGCCTATCTGGGGCATGGCGCGGCGGCGCGGCTGGCCGCGCAAGGGGCGTCGGCATGAGCGCGCTGCTTGAAGTGACCGGTTTGCGGGCGGGCTACGGGCGCATGGAAGTGCTGCGCGGTGTGGACCTGGCGGTGGGCGAAGGCGAAATCGTCGTCCTGCTGGGCAGCAACGGCGCGGGCAAGTCCACGTTGAACAACACCGTGTGCGGGCTGTGCAAGCCCTGGGGCGGATCGGTGCGTTTCGACGGCCACGATCTGACCGGTAGCCATTACCGTGACGTGGTGCGCGCCGGGCTGATCCAGGTTCCTGAAGGCCGCCGTATTTTTCCCAACCTTAGCGTGCGTGAAAACCTGGAGCTGGGTTCCTTTACCCGGGCGCGCGAGCATCGCGCGGCCAACCTGGACAAGGTGCTGGATATTTTTCCGCGGCTGCGCGAACGGCTTGCGCAACTGGCCGGCACCATGTCGGGCGGTGAACAGCAGATGCTGGCGATCGGGCGCGGCCTGATGGCCGAGCCGCGCTTGTTGATCCTGGACGAACCCTCGTTGGGCCTGTCGCCCTTGATGGTTGAAGAACTGTTCGGGCTGATCCAGCGCCTGCACGCGGACGGGCTGGCGATCCTGCTGGTCGAACAGAACGTGGGGCAGTCGCTGGAAACCGGGCAACGTGCCTATGTGATGGAAAACGGGGCGGTGCGCTATCGCGGATCGTGTGCGCAACTGATGGCCAGCGACGACGTGCGCCGGGCCTATCTGGGGATGTAGCGATGCCTGTTGATCAAGCCCTCCGGCCCCCGGATTCGGCCCGGCGTTCACCGCAGCGCTCACCCCAGACCCTGGCCCAGAAGTTGATCGCTGCCGCCTGCGGACGTGCCTCGGTCCAGCAGGGCGAAATCGTGACCTGCGCCGTGGACCTCGCAATGTTCCATGACTCCAGCGGGCCGCGCCGCTTGCAGCCCATGCTGCAAGAGCTGGGCGCGTCGCTATGGGACCCGAAGAAGATCGTGCTGGTCATCGACCACTACGTGCCCGAATCCGATGATGAATCGCGCCGCATCGTGCGCATTGCGCGCGACTGGGCGGCGGGGCAGCAACTGCCCAATGTGTATGACTCGGTTGGCATCTGCCATGTGGTCGTGCCGCAGCATGGCCACATCCGCCCCGGCATGTTCTGCGTGGGCGGGGATTCGCATTCGCCCACGGGCGGCGCGTTCGGCGCGTATATGTTCGGCATCGGCAGCACCGAAATGCTGGGCGTGGCCGTCACCGGCAAGATCTGGGTCAAGGTGCCGCAGACCTTGATGATGCGCTGGAACGGGCGCTTGGCCTCCGGCGTAACCGCCAAGGACATGATGCTGCACATGATCGGCCGCTACGGCATGAACGGCGGGCGCTACCAAGCCGTGGAGTTCTGCGGCGAGGCCGTGCGCGCGCTGCCCATGCAGGAACGCATGACCCTGTCCAACATGAGCGCCGAGCTGGGCTCGCAGGTGGGCCTGATCGCGCCGGACGAGACCACAGCCGCCTACTTGCGCGAGGCGGGCGTGACCGACAGCCTGGACCTGGCGCGCTGGCAAAGCGACGCGGACGCCGACGCCGAATGGCACGACTTTGACGCGGCCTTGCTGGCGCCGCAGGTGGCCGCGCCGCACAGCCCGGCGAACGCACGCGACGTGGACCAGTACCGCGATGTGCCGGTGCAAGTGGCCTATATCGGCGCGTGCACGGGCGCCAAGCTTGAGGATCTGCGCGCCGCGGCCAGCGTATTGCGCGGGCGCCGCCTGGCGCCGGGCATGAGCCTGATGGTGGCGCCGGCCAGCCGTCTGGACCAGCAACAGGCCGAACAGGAAGGCGTGATGCAAGTGCTGCAAGACGCCGGCGCGCAGGTGCTGGCCACGTCATGCGGGGCCTGTGCGGGCTATGGCGGGTCCATTCCCGACGGCGCCAGCGTCATCTCCACCACCGCGCGTAATTTCAAGGGCCGCATGGGCTCCGAGACGGCGCGGGTTTACCTGGCGTCGCCCTACACCGTGGCGGCCTCGGCCGTTGCCGGCCGCATTGCAGACCCGCGCGAGGTGATGGCATGACCGACCGCACCGCAACAAATCCCACCGCCATCGAAGCCGGCGCGGCGCAGGCCACGTCGACGCCCGCCACATCGACCCATCGCATCTGGCGCGTGGGGGCCGACATCGACACCGACGCGCTGGCCCCAGGCGCCTACATGAAGTTCGGCATCGACGAAATCGCGCGTCACTGCCTGCAACGCGTCCGCCCGGAATTCGCGGCGCAGGTGCAGCCGGGCGACGTGTTGGTGGCCGGGCACAACTTCGGCATCGGCTCGTCGCGCGAGCAAGCCGCGTCGGCCCTGGTGCGCCTGGGCGTGGCCGCCGTCATCGCCCCGTCTTTCAACGGCCTGTATTTTCGCAACGCCTTCAATGTCGGCCTGTTGCTGCTGACCTGCGCGCAGGCGGATGCGCTGGCCGAGGGCGAACGCATCACGTTCGACCCCATCGCCGGGCGCATCGGCCGCGCCCCAAACGTCGACCCTGCTGCATTGCCCTGCGACCCCGTACCTGACTTCCTGATGGACATGGTGCGGGCCGGCGGACTGCTGAATCTGCTGAAACAGCGCCAAACCTCCTAGGAAGAACACGATGCTAGATCCCGTCACCCTGGCGGTCCTGAAAGGCCGTCTGGAACAGATTGCCGATGAGATGGACGCGACGCTGTACCGCAGCGCGTTCAACCCCATCATTGCCGAGGCCCACGACGCCTGCCACGGCATGTACGACGCGGCCACGGGCGCCACGCTGATCCAGGGCAAGTCCGGCCTGCCGGTCTTTGTGGGCGCGATGGCGTTTGCCGTGAAGGCGGCGGCCAAGGCGGCGGCCGAACGTGGCGGCATGGTGGATGGCGACGTCTGGCTGTTCAACGACCCGTACGAAGGCGGCACGCACGCTAACGACTTCAAGCTGGTGCGCCCGGTGTTCCGCGACCGGAAGCTGTTCTGCTTTCTGGCGTCGGCCGCGCATTGGCACGACGTGGGCGGCGCGGTGCCGGGCAACTACAACCCGGCCGCCACCGAATGCTGGCAAGAGGCGGTGCAAATCCCGCCGGTGCGCATCGTGCGCGCGGGCGTGCTGGACCCGGACGTGCTGGCCATCCTGAAAGCCAACACCCGCTTGCCGGACAGCTTGTGGGGCGACTTGAACGGGCAACTGGCCGCGCTGGAACTGGGCGCCGGCCGGTTGGATGGGCTGCTGGACGAATACGGCGACGCCACCGTGCTGGAATCGCTGGACACCTTGCGCCAGCGCGCGCGTCGATTGATGCGCGATCACATCGCGCGCCTGCCCGACGGCGAGTACGCGTTCGAAGACATGCTGGACAACGACGGCGTGCGGGACGTGGCGTTGCGCATCGCGCTGAAGCTGTCCATCAAGGGCGACCGGCTGACGCTGGACTTCAACGGCACGTCGCCCGCCTGCGCGGGGCCCGTCAATATCTCGCGCGCCACCGCCATCGCGGCGTGCTACGTGGCGCTGAAGCATCTGTTTCCCGACGTGCCGGCCAACGCGGGCGTGCTGGACGCGGTGGACGTGGTGTTGCCGGATGGCCTGGTTATCTCGGCCGACCGGCCGCGCCCGGTGGGCGGCTATACCGAAACCATTCTGCGCATGATCGACGTGATTTTCTGCGCAATGGCGCAAGCCGCGCCCGAGCGCGCCATGGCCCAGGCCTACGGCACGATCAACGCGCTGTCCATCGCGGGCTATCGCAGCGATGCGGCGCGTAAAGGCCAGCGCTGGGTGATGTTCAGCTTTTTTGGTGGCGGCCACGGCGGCCATTCCGATGGCGACGGCCTGAGCCACGGCAACGCGCCGATTTCCACCGCCACCATTCCGCCGCTGGAGATCCTGGAAGCCGCCTATCCCGTACGCTTCACGCAGTGGGCATTGCGCCCGGATTCGGCGGGCGACGGCAAGCATCGCGGCGGCCTGGGCGCCGTCTATGAAATTGAATTGCTGGAAGACAGCGCCGAAGCGTTCATCTTCGGGGAACGCGGGCGCAGCGCGCCCAAGGGAATCGCGGGCGGCGGCGTAGCTGCATTGAACGTCTTCCGGTACCAGCAGGACGGACAATGGCGCACACCGCCGATGAGCTCGAAGATGCTGGGCATTCAACTACAACGCGGCGACCGCGTGCGTCTGGAAACGCCGGGCGGTGGCGGCTATGGCGACCCTGCCGGCCGCACGACGGCCGCGCGTGAACACGACCGCAAGATGGGCTATGTGGGCGATATCGCCGGCATCAAGAAGGAGCAGTTGGCATGAGCACGGCAGATCGGGGTTTCGTCCCAGGCAACAACGCGTCGCGGGGGCTAGTGGTTGGCGTGGACGTGGGCGGCACGTTTACGGACCTGTTCGTGCTAAACGAGGCGGGCGGCACGGCGCGCGTGGTCAAGGTGCCGTCCACGCGCGGTGAGGAAGCGCGTGGCTTCATGAACGGTATTGCGCGGGTGGCCGACGGCGCGGGCGCCATCAACACCATCGTCCATGGCACCACGGTGGGCACCAACGCGCTGCTGGAACGCAAGGTGGCGCGCACCGGCATCATCACCACGGCGGGATTCCGCGACGTGCTGGAGATGCGCCGCCGAGACCGACCGCAGACCTGGGGCCTGCGTGGCAATTACGAGCCCGTCGTCTCGCGCGATCTGCGCCTGGAAGTCAGCGAACGCGTGCTGGCCGACGGCACGGTGCACACGCCGGTGGATCTGGCTCAGGTGGAAGCGGCGGCGCGCGCGCTGCTGGAGCAGGGCTGCGAGGCGGTGTGCGTGTTCTTCGTGAACGCGTATGCAAACCCGGTCAACGAAGCGCAGGCGGTGGCCCGGGTGCGCGCGGTCTGGCCTAACGGCAATGTGACGGCCGCCACGGAAGTGCTGCCCGAAATCCGCGAATTCGAACGCTGCTCGACGGCGGTGCTGAACGCGGCCTTGCAGCCGGTGGTGGGCAGTTATCTGACGCGCCTGGAATCCGATTTGCGTGAACACGGCTTTGACGGCGAGCTGCTGGTCGTGCAGAGCAATGGCGGCGTGATGTCGCGGCAGACGGCGTGCGACGTGCCGGTGCGCACCGCGCTGTCGGGCCCCGCGGCCGGCGTGATTGCGTGTGCGGCGATTGCGCGCGCGTCCGGCTTTCCCAACGTCGTCACCGGCGACATGGGCGGCACGTCGTTCGATGTGTCGCTGGTGGCGGGCGGCGAGGCCTCGCTGTCGGCGCAAACCGTGATCGACTTCGGCATGGTGGTGCGCGCGCCGATGATCCAGATCGAAACCATCGGCGCGGGCGGCGGCTCGATTGCCAGCGTGGACGCGGGCGGCCTGTTGCAGGCGGGGCCGGAATCCGCCGGCAGCATTCCCGGCCCGGCCTGCTATGGGCGCGGCAATACCCGGCCCACCGTCACCGACGCCAATGTGCTGCTGGGCCGCATTTCGGCCGACCGCCCTCTGGGCGGCGGCCTGCTGGCCACCATGAACGTAGAGCTGGCGCGCGCGGCCATCGAAGAACATGTGGCCAAGCCGCTGGGCCTGGACGCGCACGCGGCAGCCGAAGCGATCCTGACGGTGGCCAACGCCAAGATGGCCGGCGCGATACGCGTGGTGTCCATCGAACGCGGGCACGATCCGCGCAAGTTCGCGTACATGCCCTTCGGCGGCGGCGGCGCCCTGCATGTGTGCGCCATGATGAATGAAGTGGACGCCGCGCACGGCATAGTGCCGCGCTACCCGGGCGTGACGTCCGCGCTGGGTTGCGTCATGGCCGACATGCGGCACGACGGCGTGCAGACCTTGAACACCGCGTTGGACGCACTGGATACCGATGACCTGTTGGCGCGTATCGATGCCCTGGCCGCGGCCTGCCAGGAACGTCTGGATTCGGCGGGCGTGGCCTTCGAGGGTGTGCGCGAAAGCATCGAACTGGACATGCTTTATGTGGGCCAGAGCCACACCGTCTGCGTCGAAGTCACGCGTGACGCCTTGACGCGCCAGGGCATTGCCGACGCGTTCGAACGCGCCTACCGCGCGGCGTTCGGCCGCAGCTTGAGCGGCATCGCGGTGCGCATCCTGAACCTGCGGTATGCGCGAATTGGCCAGCGTCCAAAATTCGATTTGTCGCTGCTGGCGCCCACCTGCCGCGACATGCCCGCCGCGCTGGGCACGCAGCGCGTGTTTCACGCGGGCCAGTGGCGCGACGCCGTGCGCTATGCGCGGCTGGACCTGCCGGTAGGCGCCGAGGTGGCCGGCCCGGCGATTCTTGAGCAGCCCGACACCACCATCTGGATCGAACCCGGCTTTACCGGCCGCGTAGACACGCTTGGCAATTTGCTGATTACCCGGCGGGACGCCTAGGAGACCACCATGCATGTCCCGGACCCTCGTACCACGGCCTTGTTGATCATCGATCTGCAAAACGATTTCCTGGCGCCGGGCGGCGCCTATGACCGGGGCGGCGCCGTCAGCCGGGAGGCGCGCGCCTTGCCGGCCCGCGTGGCGCCGGTTGCCGGCGCGCTAAAGGCGCAAGGCGGTTTTGTGGCGGCCAGCCAGTTCACGCTGTGGCCTGACGCGCATGGCGAACCGATGATCTCGCCGCACCTGAAGCAGCTGCGTCCTTTTCTGGCCAAAGGCGATTTCGTGGCCGGCTCAAACGGCCAGGCGAATGTGGCCGAGCTGGAGGGGCTGGTCGACGTGTCGGTGTGGAAGGTGGCGTATTCGGCATTCTTCAACACGCAGCTGGACTGGGTGTTGCGCCGCGCGGGCATCTCCAGCGTGGTGATCGCAGGCATCGTCACCAACGGTGGCGTGGCCAGCACCGCGCGCGATGCGCACATGCGCGACTATCACGTGACCGTGCTGGCCGACGGCTGCGCCGCGCCTACGCCCGCCATGCACGATGCCGCGCTGGCGGACCTGCGCACGGTGGCGGACGTGATCACGTGCCAAGATTTCTTGGGCAGGCTGGCGTCGTGAGCTCGGCCGTCGTCAAGCGGGGAACGCCCGGGGACATCGGGGCAGGCAACGCCGGCGGCCCCGTGGACGCCGACATGATGCAGGTGCCGGTGCTGATCATCGGCGCGGGCGCTTGCGGGCTGACCGCCGCGCTGCGGCTGGCGCGGGCGGGCATTGAAACCGTGTTGATCGAGCGCGACGCCGCGCCCAGCGGTTCGTCGGCGCTGTCCTCGGGGTTTATTCCGGCGGCGGGGTCGGCGGTGCAGCGCGCCGCCGGCATCGAGGACAACGCGGCGCTTTTCGCCGCCGACATCCAGGCCAAGGCCCACGGCACGGCCGCGCCGCATCTGGTTGCCGCCTACACGGGCGCGGCGGCCCCGGCCATGGACATGTTGGCGCGCCATGGCCTGGCGTTCGACGTGCTGGACGGTTTTCTGTATCCGGGACACAGCGCGCGCCGCATGCACGCCTTGCCGGAACGCACGGGCGTGGCCTTGGTGACCGCGCTGGAACGCGCCGCCACGCAAGCGGGCGCGCATCTGTTGACGCGCGCGCTGGCCCGCGACATCTGGGTGGAAGCGGGCGAGGGGACTAGCGGTGTCGTGGACCCCAGCTGCCGCATCACCGCCGTGGGCTGCGAGCGGCCCGACGGGTCCGTGGACGTGATCGGCTGCCAGGTGCTGATCCTGGCCTGCAACGGATTTGGCGGCAACGCGGCCATGGTGGCCGAACATTTGCCCGCCATGCGCGAGGCGGTCTATGGCGGCCATGTCGGCAACGACGGCAGCGCCATCGAATGGGGCAAGGCCCTGGGCGCGCACCTGGCCGACCTGGGCGCTTACCAGGGGCACGGGTCCTGGGCGACGCCACAAGGCGCGCTGATCTCCTGGGCCGTCATGATGGACGGCGGCGTGCAGATCAACCGCGACGGGCGGCGCTTTCATGACGAGACGCAGGGCTATTCCGAAGCCGCCGTGCACGTGTTGGCGCAGCCGGGCGGCGTCGCCTGGAACGTGTTTGACGACCGCACCCTGGCATTGGCGCGCGGCTTCCCGGATTTCGTCGCCGCCGAAGCGGGCCATGCGGTGAAAACCTGTGCCGATGTACCAGCCTTGGCCGCGCTGATCGGCTGCGATGCCGGCGTGTTGCAACAGACCTTGCAAGCGGTCGGCCCGGCTGGGGCCGACCCCCATGGCCGCCGCTTTGAACGCACCCTGCAAGCGCCGTACCACGCCGTCAAGGTCACGGGCGCGCTGTTTCATACGCAAGGTGGGCTGGATATCGATGCGCAATGCCGCGTGCTGACCCGCGATGGTCGGGCGTTGCCAAACCTGCTGGCTGCCGGTGGCGCCGCGCGCGGCGTGTCGGGCAATGACGTGTCGGGCTATCTGTCCGGCAATGGATTGCTTAGTGCCGTGGCGGGCGGCTATATCGCCGCCCC